>JAWVYQ010000005.1:0-50495 GCA_033722615.1 Promineifilaceae bacterium (SeqCode) | reverse complement strand
TGGGCGCGCTCCTGGTAGGCCTCCGCCGCTTCTTCTGTCGCAAACTCTTTGTTCTCCGTCGAAATCCAACCCGCGAAGCGGGCTTCCATCTTTTCATCTGCTGTTAGCTCATTCCAATTTTCGGGTAACATCATCTATCTCCTTAGGAAACAGCGTGCGCGCTGGCAGCGTTCCTTCGGGTGCGGGGTCACGCAGGACCGGAGACCGCCAGCCGAGTACGTGTATCCTCACTACACCTTTATCAGGGCCACGTTAGCTTGCACTTGCCCCTAACCATTTGCGAGAAAAGTTTACGGCGGCCATCGCGTCCCGACCCCAGGCGTCTGCGCCAGTATATGTCTTGATCTGTTCGTCGATCTGCCCGCCTCCGATCATCACTTTAACGTCGTCGAGCCCGGCGTCCTTCAATGCCTGTACGGTCTCTTTCATGGGATCGTAGGCCAGCGTCAGGAAGCCGCTGAGACCAACCACCTCGGCACCTGTCTCCTGCACCGCTTCCACAAAGCGGGCGGGCGGCACATCTACGCCGAGGTCGGTGACCTCAAAGCCGTTGATGTCCAGCATGAAGACCACGATATCCTTCGCGATATCGTGAATGTCCCCTTCTACTGTTCCGATCACCACTTTGCCCAGCTTTTCCTCTTCCGCCTCTTCCGCCATTAAGGGCTTGATCTTGTCCGTAATCGCCTTCAGCATTTCGCCTGCCAGGATCAGCTCCGGAACGTAGCACAATCCTTCCTCGAATTGCTGGCCGATCTGCTCCATAGCCTGACGGCAGGCGTCCAGAACGTCCAACGGATCGCTTTCGTTGGCGATCATCTCGTCGGTGACGGCAAGTGCTCCCTGCTCGTCCATATTTGTGATTGCCTCGATCAGGCGTTTTTGCGCTGTCATTTTTGTCTCCTTATTGTGTGGCCAATTCTTCTCTCTTCGGGGCAGCCTTGCCTTCCAACTCGGCGGCTACGCCAAACTCTAACACCGGAACGTTCTTTGAATTTGCAAATGCCATTTCCCTCCTCACGGGAGCAGAGGTCCGTTCCATTCCAATTAATCTCAGGAGTCTAACTTTCCGCTGCGGGCTGCACGTACGTAGTTAAGGCAATGTCTGTCACGACCCAACAGCAATTCCGTTGCCAGGATCGCCGCCTGTATCTCCTGATCCAACGGATCGAGGATGGCGCTGTCCAGGCCGGCCTGCATCGCCAGCGTCAGAAAGGTGCGATTGACGATGGAACGGGCCGGCAACCCAAAAGAGATGTTGCTGAGCCCGATGGTGAAGTGGCAGTCAGGATAGGCCTTGCCAACCTGCCGGATCGTCTCCAGCGCCGTCACCGCGCTACTGGTATCGGTGGCGATGGTCATCGCCAGCGGGTCCACGTACAGTTGTTCGTCGGCCACGCCGGCCGCTCGCGTTGCTTTTATGACCCGGTGGATGATGGCTATCCGCTCTTCGCTGGTCGCGGGCACGCTTTTCGAGTCCATCGCCAGGGCAATGACCTGGCAGCCGTGTTCGGCCACAATTGGCAGAATTTCCTCCAGCCGCTTCTCCTCGCCGCTGATCGAGTTGATCATGGGTGTCTTGTCCACTGCCTCGATGGCGGTGATCAGTGCCTGCGGATTGGCGCTGTCCAGACAGAGGGGTACGTCGGTGACTGCCTGCACCTGTTCAATCAACCAGACCAGGTCGTCTGGTTCCTGGGCCGGATGGGTGCCGGCGTTGACGTCCAGCCAATCGGAACCGGCCTCCACCTGTCGCGCAGCCAGGTCCCGGATGTAAGCCGTGTCCCGCTCGGCAATCGCTTGCGCCACGCCCTTGCGCGTTCCGTTAATCTTCTCTCCGATTATTTTCATCAATTCTTTTCTCCCTTCTGTCCGGGTTGGTGCATTTTGCAGTCCATACTCAACCTCCGGGAAGCTGCGTAATGTCTCTCGCCCTCTGGGAAACGCTCGCCAAGACCTTCCGGAGGTTCACGGGCTAAAGATCCTGCTGGGGGAAGTACATGCCCAGCGCAAAACGGCGCTTGAAACCGGGATGCGTGGTCAGTTCGATGTATTTTGTCTTCTCGGCCACCGTCGTGGCCCGCGCCCGTTCTTCCCGAGAGACGAGGGCGCGCTTGGCCCCGACGACGGCGGCATTGCCAATCTGGCGGTAGACGGCGTTGGGGAGGTGGGGAAAGAGCCCCAGCGCCAGGGTGCTTTCCAGGTCCAGGTAGGAGCCGAAGGCGCCGGCAATGTACACCACCTCTACCATTTCCGGGGGCGTGTCGGTGGCCTCGAGAAGTACGTCCAGCCCGCCCCGGATGGCCCCTTTCGCCAGTTGAATTTCGTTGACGTCTTCCTGGGTAACCACCACGTCGCGCCCGCTGCCGCTCTCTCGTTCCGGCACCAGTACCACTTCTGGCCCCCGCTTCCCTTCCCGCACCCGGGCGTTCTGGCGGTCAAAGCGCCCGTGCATGTTGATCAGCCGCCAGCGAGACAGTTCGGCGATAGCGTCCACGATTCCCGAGCCGCAAAGGCCTACGGCCGGCGCCTCGTCAATCGTCTTGACCAGCACTTCGCTTTCGGTCAATTGCACGGCCTCGATGGCGCCGGCTGCCGCCCGCATACCGGCGCCAATATGGGCGCCTTCGAAGGCAGGGCCGGAGGCAGCGGAAAGTGCGTAGAGTTGATCCCGGTCCGGCCGGGCCAGGACGATTTCCGTGTTGGTGCCAATGTCGATCCCAATTGCCACGCGTTCGCTCTGGTCCAGGTCGCTGGCCATAATCATGGCCACGTGATCGGCGCCCACAAAGCCGCCGATGCAGGGGAGGATGTAGACGTCGGCCCCCGGAGCCGTGTGGAGGCCGAGGTCCCGCGCACGAAAGGTCACCGGTGCGTTCGTCGCCGCCACGTAAGGGGCCAGCGCCAATTGGCGCACCGGCAGCTGCAGCAGCAAATGGGTCATCGCCGTGTTGCCGACGATACAGAGGTCGGCCACCTGCTCGCGGCCCACACCCGCCTCCTCCACCAGCTCGCCTATGATCTCGTCCAGCGTCGCCCGGACTAAGCTGGCCATCTTCTCTGCGCCTCGCTCCTCCCGATGGGCGAAAACCAGGCGGCTGATCACGTCCTCTCCATACCCGATCTGGGGGTTCGCGGCCCCTGCGCTGGCTAAATCTCGTCCGCTTTCCAGCTCGATCAAATAAGCGGCCACTTTGGTGGTGCCCAGATCCACGGCGACGCCCAGCGGGCGGCTGTCCGGCGGGGCAATGCCCACCACCTCTGCTCCCCTGGTATAGGCCGCCATCCGCCATGCGTAAGGACGAGCGTTCTCCGCAATTTGGGCCACCACGGCCGGTTCAAACTTTGGGGAGTCCAGGTCGCTCGTCTCGACCAGTGCGTCGCGCACCCGCTCTGCATCTCCGCGGTGGTCCTCCAGGGTGGGAGGCGACGGGGCGATCGGCCACGCCGCAATCAGCGGCGATACGGCCACCTCCTGGGAGACGCCGGCAATCTGCAGACGCTGGTTTGTGAGCAGGGAAGAACGAGGGATCGCAACCTTCAGGTCACTCTGGGGGAGCGTACAACACGCCAGCCTTTCACCCTCGGCCAACTCCTCGGCCGTCAGGACATACTCCTCTTCGGCCAGCGGCTCCGATACCTCGCCGGAGACGACGACAACCCGGCACTGCCCACAATGGCCTTCTCCGCCACATGCCGAAGTCAGTTCAATCCCGGCGTGCCGGGTTGCTTTTAATAGTGACGTTTCAGGGTCAAGTTCAACGCGTTTGCCGATCGGTTCGAAGTCTACCTGAAACTGCTCTGAAGTCATCGCCGTTATCCGTTAGAGTCCGTTAGTGTCAGGTGGTTGAAAGGGGGGTCAGATTTGGGGTTGTGGTCGCCGTGGTCTTGAAATCCGCATAGGTAATCGTCTCGCCGGGCGCCTTGACCACGAATCGCTCTTCATCCCACGGGCCGAACATCATCCGTTTCACCAGCTCGTTCGAGCCCTGGATCACGTCGAACGCCAGCTCGAATTCGGCGGCAACACGGCGTGCGTAGGCCTCATACTTTGCCCGGTCATGGAAACCGGTGTCGATATAGACAAGGCGTTCGTAATGTTTGAGCATCAGGCGCATCATCCGTTTTGCCCGCGCCTTGTCATACCGTTCCAGCAACCGCTCGTATTCGTCGAGCAACGTGTCGTTGACCTCAATCCAGCCCTTGGTCAGATAGTAAGTGCCCGGCGCCTGGCGTGCCTGCTCCTGATAGGCAGCGCGGGAACCGAGAAAGATGGCGATACAATCGTCTACGCGGGGAATCACCAGGGTGCAGTTGGTGGCCTTGAGGCCGACCACGGCCATGGCACACAAACCGTAGCCCAACACGACTGTCTCTGCTTCCTCGCCGGCCCTGTCTACCGCCTCCTGGAGGGCGTCTTTCAACTTTTCCGGCACCCGATGCAGGCCGAAATCAAGGACTTCATAGGGCACGGTCGGCGGCAGCAGTGGCAGTATCTCTTCGATGACGGTAGCGCAGGCGATGATTTTCACGTCGTGGCGACTCATGCCCCTTCTCCTGAGATTATGGTTTCCTCCCGCAAGCAAGCTCGGCTCCTTATTCCATTGCAACCGTTTCGACGTCCCCTTTTTGGCATAATTCTGCTATAGTTATATACTTATATAGGGAAGTTGTCAATTAGATGTTGCGGGCCGGTGAGGTCGACGTATAAATGGCAACTGTTGGCGAAGGTGGTCTCGAAATCACCGGCATTGAGTACGGTTCGCACAGTTGGACGCTATGGAACAGAATGTAGAAGATCGTTTTCCGAAAATCGATCGTAGTGCCTACGAACCGGCTTACGTCCAGCTGGCGAATATTTTGCGCCGCCAGATTGCGGACGGTTTCTACCGGCCGGGTGACCAGCTTCCTTCTGAGGCTCAATTATGCCAGCAGTATGAGGTAAGCCCGATGACGGTGCGGCGTTCTATCAATCTGCTCGCCGATCAGGAGGTGGTCAAGACGGCCCAAGGGCGAGGCACCTACGTTAAAGCGGTGGAGATCAGCACGGCCACCTTTCATTTGCCTACCCTGTCCGATCTGTTGGGGGAAGGCGCCGAGGGAGATGTCCGTCTGCTGGAGGTGCGCATCGTCACGGCCGACGAACGGGTAGCGCGCAAGTTGGAGATCGAGGAGGGAGATAAGGCGATTTACGTCCGACGTCTGTTTACCCAGGGCGGAGAACCGATTTTCTATCACCGGGCGTATCTCCGCTACGATCCCCGGCGCCCGGTGGTAGAAGCGGAGATGGATGTGACCTCTCTTCAGGGCCTCTTCACCAATGCCGACAACACCATTCTCAAGTTTGGCGAGCTGACTGTCGAGGTGACGGGGATTAACGAGGAAGAGGCGACGCTCCTGGAAGTCCCGGTAGGTACTGCTGCCTTTTATCTGGAACACGTCTTCCATGATTTTGAGGACCGGCCGACCAGCTGGGGCTGGTTTATCTGGCGGGGCGATCACTTACATTTCAAGACGACGGTCGGTATAGACGAACGCACCTCATTGTGACAGTTGAAAGAAGCCTGGACAGAGCAGATGGATGACGATAAGTATCGGCAAATGACAATTCGGCAAGTTGCCGACCTGGACGAGCAGGCGGTGCTGGAGACGGTGCAGAAACGCTTGGCGGAGGGAGATGATCCGCTGAAGGTTGTGGAAGACAGCCAGGAAGGGTTGCGTCAGGTTGGCGTCCGTTACGAGCAGGGGGAGTATTACATTGCGGGTCTGATTATGGCCGGCGAAATATTCCGCCAGGTGATGGAGTTGGTCCAGCCGGCTATCACCGAGCAGCACGAGGGAGATGAAGAGGGCCGCATCCTGTTAGGCACCGTCGCGGGGGATATCCACGACATTGGTAAAAACAACCTCAGCCTGTTGCTGCGGTGTTATGGCTTTACCGTGCGCGATCTGGGCGTTGACGTGCCTCCCGCCCAGTTTCTCCAGGAAGCCCTGCGCTTCCGGCCGGATCTGATCGGCCTCTCCGGCTTGCTAACCACCTCTTTTGACGCGATGGAAGAGACAATCGCTCTCATCCGCAGTTCGGAAGATGGGCAGATCGCACAGGTGCCGATCATTATTGGCGGCAGCCAGGTAAATGCTGAGGTTTGCCAGTACGTGGGCGCCGATCATTGGGTAGTTGATGCAATGCAGGGGGTCCGGCTCTGCCAGCGGTTATTGGCGTAAGCGCGCGTTCCGATATTTCGTTCCTCAATTCGAAATGACTGTATTATGGGGTTTTGGGAGAGTCTCTCAATTCCTCCCGGAGCCAGCGCAGGTAGTCGGCGTTGCCGGCCGTGACTGGCGATGCCAGGATCTCCGGCGTGTCGTAAGGGTGGATGGCCTTGAGGGCGGCTTCCAGCTCGCCGTAGAGGTCACTGCTGGTTTTGATCAGACAGAGGTATTCCTCGGCCGCTTCTACTTCTCCCTCCCACCAGTAAATGCTGCTGATAGGGCCGACGACCTGCACACAGGCGGCCAGCCGCTTTTCAACCAGCGCCCGGCCGATGGCCTGGGCCTCTTCCTTTGTCTCCGCCGTCGTAAAAACTTGAATCGCCTCTTCCATCGTCTGTCTTCCTCCTGATCGCTAAATGGTTCATTTGCTAAACCCGTGAACCTCGTCTCTCGCTTCGCGAGCGAGGCGAGGCTGCGTAACACCTCTCGCCCTCTGGGAACCGCTCGCCGAGCCTCTCGGGGGTGGGTTTAAGATATCACTAAGCGGGGCCGTACTCTGGCCTGAGCCGTTCCTTTACGGTACATTTTAGCTGAACGATGTCGGCGGAGAAAGGAGAGAGCACCCAATGGGCAAAAACGTGATCAACGTCAACGATGCAGAGTTTCAGCGTGAGGTCGTCCAGCGGTCACATGAGCTTCCGGTCGTGGTTGACTTCTGGGCGCCGTGGTGCGGGCCGTGCCGTATGCTGGGGCCTTTGCTTGAGCGGCTGGCCAACGAGCCGGGCAGCGATTTCGTTCTGGCCAAGGTGAACACTGATAAGAACCAGGCCATCGCCGGCCGCTACGGTATTCGCGGCATCCCGGCCGTGAAGGCCTTTCGCGACGGGCAGGTGGTGGACGGGTTTGTGGGCGCACAGCCGGAGCCGGTGGTGCGCCAGTTTTTGGAGCGCGTGACGGCCGGCGCCCGGCAGCGGCCGCGACGACAGGTGAAGGGCAGCGACGACCCGGAACGGCGGCTCCGCCAGGCGCGGCAATTGCTGGAAAAGGGGAACGGGTGTGAAGCTCGCCGTCTTCTCCGGGAGTTTCCGGCCGGTGCGCAGGCCGGCGCCGCCAACCGCCTGCTACCCCTGGCGGAGTTTCTCTGCGAGACGCCCCGCAGCGGCGATGGCGCCGTGGACGCGCTGTACAACCAGGCCGTTTCCGCCCTGCGCCGGCGCGATTACGGCACCGCCCTCTACCAGTTGCTCTCCGCCCGCAACCAGGCGCCGGCCGGGCAGAAGGCGCGCGTGCAGAAGGTGATGGAGGGCGTCTTTGCCCTCCTGGGGGAGAGCGATCCGCTCGTGACCCAGTACCGAGCCTTCGTCACATGATGCGGTTGTCGAAATATTAGAAGAAGATTAATTCCAGCGCCAATCCTTGTTCCTGGCGTCGATCTCGGCCAGCGTTGTTCGTCGTTATTGTGAGACGCCTTAAAGGGGGTCCGACGCCTTAAAAGGGGTCCACGATATCCGATCACATTTCAGGAGGTTACTATGCAGTACATGTTGTTGATTTATCAGGACGAAGCAGCGCAGGAAGCCATGGGCGAGGAGGAACTGAACGAGCAGATGGCCGGGTACAACGCCTTTACCGAGGAGGTGCGTGAACGCGACGTGCTGGTCTCCGGCGACGCGCTGCATCCTACTTCGGCGGCGACCACGGTGCGCGTGCGGGATGGCCGTGTGTTAACCACGGACGGCCCCTTTGCCGAAACGAAGGAACAACTGGGCGGGTTTTACATCCTTGATTGCGAGAATCTGGACGAAGCGATTGAGTTGGCGGCGAAGATTCCCGGCGCGAAGGAGGGATCTGTGGAAATCCGCCCCATCGTCGTCTGGGAGTAGGCGGCGTCGAGCATTAAGCGTGTTGTGGACTGCGAATGAAATGCGCTGACAGGGAGAGCGTTCACGCTGTCATCGAGCGCACTTTCCGTGAAGAGTCGGGCCGGGTGATGGCCAGCCTGATTAGCGCCCTGGGCGATTTCGACCTCGCCGAGGACGCCTTTCAGGAGGCCATCGCCGTGGCCCTGGAACGCTGGCCGGCCGACGGCGTGCCGCGCAATCCCGGCGCCTGGATCACGACCACGGCACGGCGCAAGGCTATCGACCGGCTGCGGCGGGAGAAGGTGCACCTGCGCAAGCAGGAGACGCTGGAGGCGCTGGCGCGGCTGCGGCAGCAGCAAGAGGAGGAAGTGACCATGAGCCGGCTCAAGGATGAGCGCCTGCAATTGATCTTCACCTGTTGCCATCCGGCGCTGTCCCAGTCGTCCCAGGTGGCGCTGACGCTGCGCACGCTGGGCGGGCTGAGCACGGCCGAGATTGCGTCCGCCTTCCTCGTCGCCCGGCCGGCGATGGCCCAACGACTGGTGCGCGCCAAGCGCAAAATACGCACGGCCGGCATCCCGTTTCGCGTCCCACCCGATCACCTGCTCGCCGAACGGCTGGCCGTCGTGCTGGCCGTTATTTACCTGATCTTCAACGAAGGCTACCGGGCCACTGCCGGGGAAGGGCTGGTGCGCGCTGATTTGTGCCGGGAGGCGATCCGCCTCGGCCGGGTGCTGGCCCGACTCATGCCGGAGGAGCCGGAGGTTTTGGGCCTTCTGGCGCTGATGCTGCTACACGACGCTCGCCGGCCTGCACGCGTGGACGGCGAGGGCAATCTGGTGCTGCTGGCCGACCAGGATCGGGAGGCCTGGGACGAGGAAGCGATCGCCGAAGGAACGGCCTTTTTGGATCGGGCTATGCGGCTGATGCAGCCGGGACCGTACCAGATTCAAGCGGCCATCGCCGCCCTGCACGCTCAGGCGCCGCGGCCGCAGGATACCGACTGGGCGCAGATCGTTGCCCTGTACCGGGCCCTCAGGCGGATGACGCCCTCGCCTGTGGTGGCCTTGAATCATGCTGTGGCGGTGGCCATGGCCGATGGGCCGCGTCACGGGCTGGCCCTGCTGGAAGCGCCGGAGATGGCGGAGGCGCTGGCCGATTACCATCTCTTCCACGCGGCCCGCGCCGACCTCCTGCGGCGCGAGGGGCAGTGGCACGCAGCCCAGATAGCGTACGGGCGGGCGCTGGAGCTCGCGCAAAACGCGGCCGAGCGGGCCTTTCTCCAGCGTCGTCTGGAGGAGATGGGGGCTGCCCAACAGTAACCGCCATCTGAGGAGCACGGGCTCTTTCGGCTTGCGCGCTGTGTGGGGCGGGCCATAATACACGGCACAGAACGCGCAAAGAAGCAAACGGATGCCACCATGACCTGGGTACAGAAAGAGATCCGCCTATCGGCGAGGGAGCGCGGCTTCCACCTGATCACGGATGAGATCGTGCGGCAGATGCCGGAGATCGAACAGTTCCGCAAGGGCGTGGCCCACATTTTTATCCAGCACACGTCGGCCGCGTTGGCTTTGAACGAGAACGCCGACCCGACGGTGCGCCAGGATATGGAGCGCCACTTCAACGAGATGGTGCCGGAGGACGCGCCGTATTACGTCCATACCTACGAGGGGCCGGATGATATGCCGGCCCACATCAAGGCCGTGCTCCTGGGCGGCAGCGTGTCAGTGCCCATCACCGACGGCCGGCTCAACCTGGGTACCTGGCAGGGCGTTTACCTCTGTGAGCATCGCAACCGGGGCGGCGGCCGGCGGCTGGTCGTCACTCTTCACGGCGAGACGGCAAGGGAGTAAGCGCCACAAACGAAGTACTCCAGAAAGAGGCTCAATTCCCATTTCGCCAGATTGGGGACGCTGAAGAGACGGTCCGGGGGGCGCTTGCGAGACTGATCGAGAGGATAATGAAGGCTGTAGCTTGACATTTACGATCGATTGGACTCGGAGGTGTGAAATGAGTAGGGACCTATACGACATCGAATTAATGGCCCGAGAACGGCATCGCGATTTATTGCGGGAGGCGGAGCAGCACCGGCTCGTGAAGCAGGCGCTGGCCGGCCGACCCAAGAAGCAGAACGCCATCGTCGCGTGGTTGCGCCAGGCGTTCCGCCGCCCGGCGCCACAGGCGCAGGTTCCCTCTGTCCAGGCTTCTTGCTGACGATGAAAACGGGGACACTCTCTTTAAGTGGAGGGTGACGGCCGCCGTCACCCTCCGCGAATCCTTCAATTGAGGTCTGAACGCCTGTCACGAGAGGCCAAATCCCATGAAAAACAATACCTTGCCTTACCTTTTTTATGCGAACTTCGTCATTCTCTTCGTCGGCTTTGGGTTGTTTCCGTTGCTTCCCGTCTACGCGCTGGAAGTTGGCGCGACGCCGGGGGAGGTGGGCGTTTATCTGGCTATCATTTACGTGGCCATTGCCGTCGGCAGCATGTTGCCCGGGTGGTTGCCGCCCCGCATTTCGCGAAAGCGCCTCTTCGTCGCCGGGGGGCTGATCGGCGTTCCGGGTTTGTTCTTTCTGGGATTCGCTTCGACGGTGTGGCAGGTGGCAGCGCTGACGGCCCTCGTCTGGTTCAGCGGGGGCGTCGGGTTGTCGCTCTCCAACGTCTTCACGGGTGTGAATAGCGGCCGCGGTCGCAGCGGGCGTTCCTTCAGCCTGCTGGCACTTTCGATGCCCGCTGGCTCGCTCATCGGCGGGCTGGCCGTCGGACCGCTGGTGGCGTGGTTCGGGTACCGGACAATGTTCATCGCCATCAGCGTCTTGTACGCGACCCAGCCCCTCGTCGTTTTCCTCAAGCTCGCGGATCCAGAGCCGGCCACCCGCGCTGCCAAAGAGGCAGCCGTGAAAGGCTCGGCGGGCCGGCCCGGTCATCGTTTTGGCGTGCTCTTGTTGACCGTTCTCTTTGCCGGCGCGACCGTCTACGTCGGCCGTATGGGGCTCTCCCTGTCGATGAAGACGTTGTCCTTCTCGCCGGCGGCGATTACGAGCACGTCGGCCGTGGCCGGCGTCGTCGCCGTCCCGCTGCTTCTTCTGATGGGGGTCCTGGCCGACCGCCTGGGCCGCGGCCGTTTTCTAGCGGTGGGATATTTGCTGACGGGGGCCGGCGCGCTGGTTCTGATCGTCTCCATTAGCCTGTGGCAATTCTGGCTGGCTGGCACGTTGCTACTGGTGGGCCGCGCGGTGAACGATGCGATGTCGTCGGCTGTGGCCACCGACATCCTGCCGGCCGGAGCGCTGGCCCGAGGGTTGCCCTGGATTCGGGGCGTGAACTCGGTGGCCGGCATCCTCAGCTTCGCCGGCGCCGGGTATCTGATGGAGGCTTTCAGCGCGGCGACCGTTTACGTCTCCATTGGCCTGCTGGCCGTATCCGCCGCCGCCCTGGTGAGATTGCTGTCCGGGAACGCCGTGGCAGTGGTCCCCGCTCCCGTGTTGAGCCAGCAACCGTGCTCGCCCTGAGGGCCGGCCGGCGCCGGCAAGACGGGAAACGAGACGTTTGTGGGACGTTGACGGGACAGTCGTTCGTTACACTAGATGTTAGATTTGTTGAGCAGCGCCGGACGGACAACCGCCGGGAGGAGGATTGGACGCGATGAACGCTTTAGAAATTTTAGAACATGGAGATCAGATGCTGCGCGAGGCCATGAGCGGGCTGCCCGAAGCTGACTGGTGGCCGGTTCGAGAGGTCATTGCGCACGTCACGGCTCACGAGATGCTACTGGCCGAGTTCCTGGAATCTTATCTGGGCGAAAGGCCGGTGGCGGCCGGTACTCCGTTGAACGGGCAGGTTAACGGCGATGGCGGGACGAGCCACGCTGATCGCAGCGTCGACGAGTTGTGGGCCGAGTATGAGGCGGCTCATACTCGGTGCCGGACACTCCTGGCCAGAATTGAGCGCGAGAGCAGCCGTATTAACGGGACGGCAAGCTATGGTCCGGGTGGTGATCTGGAAGATTTTCTCGTCTACAGTTACGGGCACAAGCAACGGCACGCTGCTCAGATCGCCGTCTACCGCGACCAGCTGGCGCGCATGGCTGCGCTCAGCATCTGATTCAACCGCTCTGGAGGTAACAATGATGTCGAAGGCCGACTTGAACGGAGTATCTAGGGAAGCGCGGGCTGCGTGGAAGCGTACGAAGGTGACGCCTAAACAAGTGCGATTAGTGCAGGAAACCTTTAAGAGGGTGGTGCCCATTGCCGACAAGGCTGCCGCCCTCTTTTACGATCGTTTCTTTGCGCTCGATCCTTCTGTGAAGCCGCTGTTCGATGTTGACATGGATGCTCAGGGCGAGAAGCTGATGGAGTCGCTGACTTGGATCGTGCATCATCTGGGAGAGCCGGACACGTTCATGGACGAGGTGCGTGAACTGGGAAAGCGGCACGTCTCTTACGGAGTGGAACCGGAGCACTACCAGACGATGCGCGAGGCGCTCTTCTGGATGTTGGCTCAGGGTCTAGGCGAGGCGTTCACCGACGACGTAGCAGCCGCCTGGGCAGCGGCCTATTCGTTGCTAACAGACGCGATGTTGGAGGGAGGGGCCGAGCGGGAAGGGGATACGTCCCGAAGGGCTTAAGGAGAGCATTCTACCGGCCGGGAGCCGATTCCTGATAACAGTATCATCTATGAGGATGTGTGCCGTTGCCGTCGTGCTTCCTGGATCTCGCCGACCAACGGGGACTCGAGGAATGACCCTCTTAATTCTGCGTCGTCGAGCTGGGCAGAAAGGGCCTCGATAAGATCGGTTGCTAGCTCCAGCACTTCTTGCGCTTCGTCCGGCTCGCCCGCCTGCAACAATGCTCGTCCCAAGTCGTTCAGTACGCGAGCCCGGTCTAATGGCCGGCCCAACTCCTGCCACCAGTGGGCGGCACGGCGGAAGTGCTCGGCGGCTTTTCCGGGGCGCTCGTTCTCGGCCAGCGCCAGAATACCACGACTCTCATACACGGCGGCTTCCGCTTCCATGCTGCCAAACTGAGTGAGAGCGTCTTCCAATCGCTCTGTGCTCCAGCGGAGCCTCTCCATATCGGAGCGCCCGGCCAGCCAGCGACACATGTAGAGGAGGCGAGAAATGTTCCAGTGTAAAAAGTACGTTCCGTCCTTCGTTAGCCGCAGGTATTCGTCGGCGAGCGCCGCGGCTTCCTCTTCCTCGCCCAGCAGGGTCAGTGCGCGCACCATTTCGCCCAGATGGGGGGCCGTGGTCTGCAATTCGGACATGCGTCGGGCCCGAGCCAATCTTTCCTCCAGCATCTCGCGGGCGAGCGCGGCCGCTCCCAAATCGTTGTAGATGTGACCGAAGAGGGTGCTATGGATGACGACGACGTACCTCAAAGATTGTCCCTGTTCAATCCATTGTTCAATCTCTGGCTGGCGCGCCAGGGCTGCCGCCCAATTTCCCCGATGCCAGTCGAGGCGGGCAAGTTCCACCAGTGCGCTGCCGGCGAAGAGGGGCGTATGCACCGACGTCGCATAGTCGAGCAACTCGGTCAGCACGCTCCGGGCGTCCTCCTCGCTGCCGAAAGTCTCCAACCCCTCGCCCAGATTCAGGAGCGCGCGACAGGCGTCGTGAGGCATACGCAGTTCCAGCGCCAGGCGCAAACTTTCGCGCAACATTTCCTCTCCGCGACCGGGATCACCGGTCCAGAGACGGGCCGAGCCGACGTTATTGAGCGCGTGGGCCATGACGTCGAAGGCCTCCAGCTTTCTGGCCAGCTCCAGCGCTCGCTCTCCCCATTCGACGGCGGCCTCATACTCAGAGGCGAGCATGTGCATTTGCGAGATGGAGCTGATGGCCCAGGCTAACTCAACTGTTTCAGGCCCCTCCTGCAGGAGTTCCAGCGCCGCGTGGTATTTCTCCAGCGACTGTTCTCGGTTACCCTGTTCCCAGTAGAGGCGGCCGATGAGCCGGTACACGGCGCCCAACCCCTTCCTGTCATTGACTGCCTCGAACAGGTCACAAGCAGCCTGAAATGATTCCAGGGCGTCCTCGGTATGGCCGCTCACCCATTGACTTTCCCCGAGAAGACGTTGCAGTTCGGCGCGGCCTGCTTTATCTTTCGCCGGCCACTGGTCCAGGGCGTCAGAAAAGTAGCGGGCTGCCTCTTCCAGGGCAGCTGCGTTCCAGGCCTGATCCCCGGCGTGGCGCAGATAGACGGCGGCCTTCTCGCGGTTGCCGGCTGCGTCGAAATGGCGCGCCAGTTGCACGGCAACCGCCGTTGCCTGGTCGCCGTAGAGGGTTTCCAGCGCTTCGCCCACGGCCTCATGCTGGTAGGCGCGTTCCACCTCGTCCAGGCCCATGTACAGATAATGTTGGATAAGGATGTGGCGGAAGCGATAGCGTGAGAGGCGCACTGAATCTTCCTGGCTAACCCCTAATGCCTCTATGATATGATGTCTGCCCTCCAGCTCCCGCCCGAGACGGCGCGCGACCTTGCGCCGATCCTGGCCCAACACGTGGGCCACAACCTCTGCAGAGAACTCTTTACCCTCCACGCTGGCCACGCGCAGCAGGTCCCGCAACGATCTGTCGAGCCGGCCGACGCGTTCACCGATGACGCCCTCCACACGCGCGGGCAACGTCTGCCAATCCAGGTCGGGCCGCGCGACCCAGTAGCCGTCTTCATCCTTTGTCACGTCCCCGCGCTCTCGCATGCTCCGCAGAAGCTCGATGGTGAACAGGGGATGGCCGCCGGTCTGCCGATAGAGCGTCTCGCGGAAAGAGTCCGGGAGCCGGTTTGGTTCCGAATCGATCAGCGATTCGACGAAGAAGCGGCCCTCGGCCCGGTTGAGGTCGAGGGTGATCTTACCGAAGTCGCGCTGTAGTTCGGGAATGACCTGTGCCAGGGGATGGCGCTCGCCGTGGCGGCCCTGAGCAACGGCGGCCGGCCGGTAAGCGCCCAGGATCAGGACGCGGGAACCGGACAGCCGCCGCCCCAGGTGGAGCAACAGGGCGGCAGATCCAGCGTCAGCCCATTGCAGGTCATCCAGGAGCAGTAAAAGGGGGTGCCGCTTGCTGACGCTCTGTATAACCCGGGCGTATTGTTCAAAGAGCGCTGCCTGTTGCAGCCGGGCCGTGCTCTCGCCGGACGTGTTGTGCTGAACTATCTCTTCCAGCCTGTTCAGCCAGGGAGCCCCGGACGGGGCGGCGTTGGCCGCTCGCTGCAGCAGGTGCCGGCCCGCAATGAAGGTGTCGATGAGGTCTGGCCCGTGCTCCACCAGCGCTTCGGCCGCCACCGGGACGAGAGAGCGCAACCGTCGCACATATTCGGGGCGTCTGATACCGCTCGGCGTGTTCAGGTCGACGTCGCCTGTGAGTCGTTCCAAAATCTCGCGAAAGGGGAGGTAAGGGTCTCCGGTGCCGGTGTACGCATTGCCGCTACCACTGGCGATGACCAACGCTTCGTTCTGCTCCTGCGCCACGGCGCTGAACGCCTTTAGGAGCGTCGTCTTGCCCTGCCCGGCCTCGCCGGTGGCGAAGACCACGCGGTGCCGTCCAGCGAGGGCGGCTTCTAGCCAGCTGGTCAGGCGGGCCATTTCCTCCTCGCGGGCGACGAACCTCTCCTCGCTCGGCGTACCGTCGCTCTCCATGCGGGCCAACAGCGCGGCCGCCTCCTGCAGGTCGCCGGACGCCCCTCCCTCTGTGAACCACCCGTAGACACTGCTCAAGAGGGAATGGGCGTCGGCTCCTCTCCCTTGTTTCTGCCAGAGATCGGAAAGGCTGACAGCCGCTCGCAACTCCAGCATCTTGGTCTGCTGATTACGGGCTACCTCGAGGGCCCGGGCGAAGCTGGCCTCAGCCGACTCCGCGTTTTGCGCTTCGTCCTTCTGTAAGCGCAGGGCACCGCGCAGGCGGTGGAGCTCTGCCTCATAGAAGAAGGCGCGGTTGCCGGGAATGGCAGCCAGAGCTTCCTCGATCGCGTCGAGGCCCTCCTCGATGCGGCCGGCATAACTCAGCACCTCCGCCTTGAGCGCCAGAAAATAGGGAAGGTCAACCCTTGAACCCATCGCCTGGTACTCTGCCAGCCCGCTGTTTAGCTTAACGAGGCCGGTCCCAGGATCACCCGCTGCGGCCAGGGCCCAGCCAAGGACAATCTCGCCCTCGGCGACACGATAGACATACTCATTTTCGGTCGCCAGTCTGATAGCTTCTTCGGCGAGTTCCTGGGCCCGTTCCGTGTCCCGCGCAAACTGGTAAAGGAAAGCAGCCTGTACCTGAACGCTGACGAGGCTGAAGGTGTGCTCGAGTTGTCCGGCAACGCGCAGCGCTCTCTGAATGCGTTCGTGAGCCTGGTCGGGATAGCCGAGGAACCAGAGAGAGTGGGCGGCCCATACGTGGCAGAAGATCTCCAAATTCTTGCCGTGGAGGGGGAGCAGATCGCGATGTTGCTGCGGATCATAGATAGATAAACCTTGCTGTGCGTGTTCCAGGGTGCGAGAAAAGGCGCCCTGGTGGAAGGTGGAGCAAGCCAATAGCTCATGGGACTCCAGTCGCAGCGCCGGATCCTCGCCGGCCTCCGGGAGTTGCAGGCGCTCTTCTAGCAAGGCTTCGGCATCTTCGTACTCGCCGCGATATTCGCGCAGCGAAGCCAGCCCGTACAAGACGGGGCCGAGTTGTGGGGGGCGCCCCATACGCGTCGAGAGGGCGTGGGCGCGGACGTAGACCTCTTCGACGTCGGGATCGGCCCATCCTTTGATGGCGATCAGCGCCGGGCCAAGCATGGTCAGCAACATCAGCTCCTGTCCGCTCCGCTCGGGCGTTTCCGGCAACGCCTGCAAAATCTTCAGCCCTTTATTCAGGTGCTGCACAGCCGGGCGGTGGGCGCTTCGTCGTAACGCCTGCTCGGCGGCCTGCTGCAAATAGGGGACGACTTTCTCGTCCATTTCTGCCCGCTCGAAGTGCCAGGCCAGCTCCACGGCCACGTCCTCTGACTGCTCGCCGTGTAACCCTTCCACTTGGCGGGCGATGGCTTCGTGGAAGAGCCTTTTCTCCACCGGGTCCAGGTTGTCGTAAAGATAGCGCTGGATCAAGATGTGCTGGAAGCGATAGCGAGAAAGGCGCAAGGTGCCTTCGCGCCTGACGCCCAATGCCTGCACCAGCCGATGCCCCTTTTCTAGCTCCCGGCTGAGCCGGCGCGTCACCTCCCGGGGATCGGTGTCCAGGACGCGGGCCAGCACTTCGGCCGTGAACTCCTCGCCTTCCACGCTGGCAACCTGCAACAGCTCCTTCAGCGAGGCGTCCAGACGGCCGATCCGCTCGCCGATGGCGCCCTCCACGCGTGCGGGCAACGTCTGCCAATCCAGGCCCGGCTGCTCGATCCAGTGGCCGGTTTCGTCCTGTTTCAGGTCGCCGCGTTCCTGCATGCCGCGCAACAACTCGGAGGTGAAAAGCGGCTGGCCGCCCGTCTGGCGGTAGAGGGTGTCGCGGAACGATGTGTCCAACCGGTTGGGCTCGACGTCCAGCAAGGCGTTGACGAACGCTCGTCCTTCCGTCTTGCTCAGATCAATGGTGATATCTCCAAATTGGCGCTGGAATTCGTGGACGACTCCTTCCAGGGAGTGGCGTTCGCCCTGGCGGTCTAGCGCCACCTCCGCCGGCCGGTATGCACCGACGATGAGCACGCGCGACCCGCTCAGGCGCCGTCCCAGATGGAACAAGAGGTTGGTCGAGGGTTGATCCACCCACTGTAAATCGTCCAGCAGCAGGAGCAGGGGCCAGCGCTGGGACAACGTCTGGATGACGCGGGCGTACTGTTCGAAGAGGGCGCTCTGTTGCACATTGCCCGTGCCCGGCCGCTGTTCCCGGCTCGATATCAGGGAACGAAATCGCTCGAGCCACGGCGTTCCCGCGGGAGTGACGGCCGACGCCCGTTCCAGCAGAGTACGGCCGGAAATGAAGACGTCGATGAGGTCTGGCCCGGCCTCGACGATGGCCTTCACCGTCGTCGGCAGCATGGCGCGCAGGCGCCGTGTGTGGTCGGGGGGGAGTGCTCGCGACGCCGCGCGCGCTTCTACATCTCCGGTCAATAGCTCCAGGATCTCTCGGAAGGGAACGTAGGGATCGCCGACGCCGGTGTAAGCATTGCCCTGCCCGCCTGCCACGATAAGCTCCGGATGCTCCTTCTGAGCTTTCCGGGCGAAGGCCTGGAGGAGCGTGGTCTTGCCCTGTCCGGCCTCGCCGGTGACGAACGCGATCTGCGACCGCCCGGAAATGGCAGCGCGGAGGGTTGCCCGAAGGTGATCCATTTCCTGGTCGCGGCCGACGAAGACGGGGGGCATGGAGGGCGGGCTCAGATCCGCGGCTGGCGTATAGTGGGAGGCTAGGACGCTCTGCCTGTCGCCGTTGTCTGGCAACGGCGGCAGGCCAGGGGCATCCACTCCGACGAAGCGGTAAACCTCCGTTACGAAGCGCTGCCAGGCGGGTTCTTCTTCTAACAAGATGTGGTTTTTGCTGTCCAACGGTACGAAACGGGCGTTGGGAATGGCGGCCGCCAGTTGTCGCCCCTCCTCGAAGGGCACGACGGCGTCGTCACGGCCGTGGAGGATCAGCGTTGGGACGGCAAGCCGGGGAACCACGTCGCGCACGTCGATCTGAAAGAAGGTGTTTTCCAGCCGTCGGGCCATTTCAGGAGAGGTCGAGACGCGTTGCAGGTCGTTGAACCAGCGCATCTGTTCGGCGGTGGCTTCGGGCATGAAGAGCGAGGTGAAGAATTGGCGGAAGGCCGGGTTGTTCTTGCCCCAGCCGAGTTCGATAAGCTGGAGGATGGCCCTGGCGGTCTCCGCCTGTTCGGACGAGTAGATGCGATTAAATCGGCCTGCGGCGTAGGTTCCGTAGAGGATGAGATGGCTGACCCGCTCCGGATGGCGCACGGCGTACGTCATGGCGATGGGGCCGCCTTGCGAAATACCCAGCAGGGGAAAGCGGTCCAGCCCGGCCTCGTCTACGACGGCTTCCAGATCCTGGACGAAGGCCTCGACGGATAACGTTTCCACGTCCCAATCAGAGAGACCGCAGCCGCGCTCGTCGTACCGGACTAGCGTATGGTGGCGGGAGAGCGCCCCTAGCCAGTGGCGCCAGACGGGGCTTTCCCAATCAAATTCCAGATGGCTGAGCCAGTTGGCGGCTTTGACGAAGTGCGGCCCCTGGCCGACGGTGGCGTAGGCGATGCGCACGTCGTCCTGGGTCGTGCAGAAGTGGATCTGCTGGTCGGCCGGCGCGGTCGGGGACGGGACTGGGGTGATGGGAGCGGGCGTTGTGGTTGGAGGGGGGGGCGGCGTCTCCTGTGCCATTGCTGCCGCTACCTGTTCCCCCAGCCAGCTATCCATCCGGTCGTCACGAATGGCTTCTAGTCCGGCCGCTACCAGGCGCATGCTGTGGATGCGTGCCTCCCGATTCTTGACGAGCATGCGGCGCACCAGGGCGACCAGCGGCAGGGGGGCGTCGGTCCGGAAGTAGCTCAGCGAAGGCGCGGGATCGTTGAGGATGCTCACGAGCACCTGGGTGACGCGCTCCCCGTCAAAGGGCCGGCGGCCCGTTAACATCTCGAAGAGAAGGATGCCGAAAGACCAGATGTCGCTGCGGGCGTCCAGCGCTTCGCCGCGCAACGCCTCCGGGCTCATGTAGGCCGGGCTGCCCACGAAAGCGCCCGTGCGCGTCAGGTGCGAGTCGTCCCGTTCCAGGCGGGCGACGCCGAAGTCGGTGAGGCGAGGGGTGCCATCGGCCGCCAGCAGTACGTTCTCCGGTTTCAGGTCGCGATGGACGATCCCCAGATGGTGGGCGCGGCTGAGGGCGTCCGCCAGTTCCAGGGCGATCTCTAACGCCTGATCCACGGGCATGGATTGTTCGGCGTCCAATAAATCGCGCAGGGAGCCGCCGGGCACGTACTCCATGACGATGCAATGCTGGCCCTCGTGCTCGAAGGCGTCCAACATGCGCACGATGTTGGGGTGATTCAACTGGCGTAGCGCTTCCCCCTCGCGGACGAAGCGGGCCACCTGTTCCGGATCGGAGACCAGTTCACCGCGGATTCGTTTGATGATGACCGGTTCGTCGGTGATCCGGTCCCGGCCGCGGAACACTTCTCCCTGACCGCCCACGGCCAGTTGTTCGTCCGCCACGTACTGCTCCTCGGGGGGCAGCGTCGTGACCTGGGCGCCTTTTTCTATCGTCTCTGGCGACGGAAGTTGGCGAGCGTGGATCATTTCGTAGAGGGACGTCGTCTCCGGATCGGGCTCGACGCCCAGTTCTTCCTCCAGCAGGCGGACGCACTCCTCGTACTGGCGCACGGCGGCCGCCTGCTGGCCGGTCCAGGCGTACAGTTTCATCATCTGGCGGTGAGCCGGCTCGTGCAGGGTGTCCAGCGACAGCCAGCGGCGACCGTATTCGATGGCCTGCTCGAACGTCTCTCGGGACACGTGCCAGTCGATGAGGAGTTGTAAGGTTCCGCCCAATGATTGGCGTAGTCCCTCTCCCTCGAAAAATTGCCACTCGTCGAACTCGGGACAGTCGGGCAGCGTGAAGCCGGCCATAAAATCGTCGCGATAGAGGGCCACGCCCTGCGCCAGCGCCTCGACGCACGTCTCACAGAGGCGACCGTCGTTCCGGTCGTGTTCCTCGGCCTGTTTCAGGTAGTCGCGAAAAGCGGCCACGTCGCTCCAGAGCCCGCCTTCGGGGTTGATGCGGGCCTGCGTGCGGTCGGCTTCTAGGATCTCATCGCCGACGACGCGTTTCAGGCGGGAGAGCTCGCGGCGGAGGTTGGCGCGGGCGCCCGACTGATCGTGCTCGGGCCAGAGCATGGTGGCCAGGGCGTCGCGATTGTGGGGGCGGCCGGTGACGGCCAGATATGCGAGCAGAGCCACCGACTTGCGTCGCCGGACTTTCAACGAGCGCTGGTCGCGCTCAAGGCGTGGGTTGCCGAATAAAAACAGATTGAGAGACGCCATAACTCCTCTCACCCTCGGATGAGGAGACGAAAAGTGGATGTGCTTTTCCAGGCGACTATGCACACAGTTTCTGGACGGAGAGACTCTACCTTGAAAGGGGGGTTTGCGCAAGTGGCGCCGGTCAGGCGACGCTCCGGGGATGGATCCTTTGTCCGGCAACTCTGGAGGCGGCACACACCGTCTGGAAGTGGATGTCTACCGTGTCCTCGACGCGCCGGGCGTAGCCGCCGGCCATGGCAACGGCCACGGGCAGACCGGCTTCCCGGCAGCGGCCGAAGACGAGGCGATCGCGCTCGGCCAGCCCCTCTTTGCTTAGTGCCAGCCGGCCCAGACGGTCGTCCTCATAGGGGTCTGCCCCGGCCAGGTAGATGGCCAGATCGGCGCCGGCGCGGGCGACGGCGCGGCGCAGACCGTGGTCCAGCGCTTCCAGATAAACCTCATCGCCGACACCGTCTTCCAGGGGAACGTCCAGGTCGCTCTGTTCTTTGTGGAAAGGGAAGTTGTGAGCACCGTGGATGGAGAAGGTGAAGATCGTGTCGTCGCCGGCGGCGATGGCCGCCGTGCCGTTTCCCTGGTGGACGTCGCAATCGATGATGACGACGCGTCGCGCCAGCCCTTCGGCCTGGAGGGCGCGGGCGGCGATGGCTGCGTCGTTGAAGACGCAAAAGCCCTGGCCCCAGTTCGGGCCCGCGTGGTGCGTCCCCCCGGCCAGGTTCACGCCGACGCCGTCTTGCAGCGCGGCGCGGGCGGCGGCGATGGTGCTGCCTACCGACCGCCGCGAGCGCTCGACCAGTTGCAGCGACCAGGGGAAGCCGATGCGGCGCACCTCTCTCGGCGTCAGCGTTCCCTTCTTGACCTTGTGCAGATAGCCGGCCGTGTGGGCGCGCCGGATCGCCTCGTCGCTTGCCGGCTGGGGGACACCCATAGCGCCCGGCGCGACGAGGGCGGCCTCCGCCACACGGCGGCGTAAGAGGGCGTACTTGCTCATGGGGAAGCGGTGGCCGTCCGGCAGGGGCAGGACGAAGTGGTCGTGATAGAAGATCTTCATGGGGATGGGGTGGGGGGCGGACCGGCGCGCAGGTCGCCTACTCGCGCTGTTCGTCCAGACGGATCCAACCGTGACTCAGGGCGTAGACGGCTGCCTGCGTGCGGTCCTGGCAGCGCAATTTGCGCAAAATAGCCGTCATGTGGTTCTTCACTGTCTGGTGGCTGATACCCAGTCTCAGCGCGATCTCCTTGTTGGTGAGGCCGCGCGTTACCAATTCCAGGACCTCCATCTGGCGCGGCGTGAGGGGCTCGAAGACCTCTTCGTCGTCCTGGGGAAGACTGCCCGGCATGCCGCCGACTTTCTCTTCGATCCAGTCGATGAGTTCGTCGTGGGACATGGTGCGGTCGCCGACGACGTAATAGCCGTCGTGAACGGCGTAGATGGTTTCGAGCAGCGCCTGTGGGCTGACGTCCTTGGGGCAGTAGGCGGAGGCGCCGGCGCGAAAAGCGTGGAAGACTTGCTCGGCGTCATCGTAACCCGTGATCATGACGACGTTGATCTCGGGGCTCTGGTCTTTAAGCTTGCGCGTCACCTGTAGGCCGTTGATGGTTGGAAGATTGATGTCCATCAGGATAACGTTGGGCTCCATCTCGGCCGCCATCGTCAGTGCCGTTTCCCCGTCGGACGCTTCGCCGAGAACGGACAGATTGGGATCCGTCTCTACCAGATCGCGCAATCCCTGACGAAACATTGGATGGTCGTCGACGATCAACACGTTCACATCACTCATCGTATTTATCCTGTCCCAGACTGGTTTCACGAAAATGGTTGCACACAACACTGGATAAGAGTATAGCAGAAAAGGGCTGTCTTACGAAACGCGGGGGATCCGCGCAACGGGTGAGAGCAAGCCGCCGCTCTGTTAATATTACGTATGAACACGTTTAATCCATTGACGCCTTTACAAATTATCGACAATAATTCTTTCTGGTAGAATACGGGCGCACGGTAAGCAAAGGTCTTGCCGGGGCGGCCGTGTGTCTGCCGGCCAGTGAATCGTGGCGGCGGTTTGCGGATCTGACCCAATCGCCACCCACTTGAAGCGCAAAAGGAGTGTCGTTTTGACGGAACACCTACTCTTTGGCCTCGCTGCCATTGCGGTCCTCGCCGTGGGTTCCCAATGGTTAGCCTGGCGCCTACGTCTGCCCTCAATTCTGCTGCTCTTGTTCTTTGGAGCGTTGGCCGGCCCGGCTACCGGCCTCGTTCAACCGGATGAGCTCTTCGGCTCATTACTGTTTCCCATCGTCTCGATTTCGGTGGCGATCATTTTGTTTGAAGGCGGGTTGACCCTGCGGCTGGCAGAACTCCCCTACGTTGGGGGCGTTATTTTCCGCCTGATCTCTATCGGTGCTCTGGTCACCTGGGCTGTGGCTGCCCTCTCCGCGCATTTCATCATGGAGCTTGACTGGGAGATGTCGGTGCTGCTGGGCGCCATTCTCATCGTGACGGGACCGACGGTCATTGCGCCGTTGCTGCGCCAGATCCAGCCAAAAGGGCAGGTCGGCCCGGCCCTGAAGTGGGAGGGCATCCTCATCGACCCCGTGGGCGCCGTGCTGGCCGTTCTTATTTTTGAAGCGATTTTGGCCGGCGAGTTCGAGCAGGCCACCAGCGTGGTGATCGGCGGCGTGGTAAACACGTTGATCATCGGCGTGGTCATCGGCGCGGCCGGTGCGGCCATCCTGATTTTCTTGTTCTATCGCTTCCTCGTTCCCGATCACCTGGAGAACAGCGTCACTCTGATGCTCGTCGTGGGCGCCTTTGCCCTTTCTAACTGGCTCCACCCGGAATCTGGACTGCTCACGGTGACGATCATGGGCCTCCTGCTGGCCAACCAGGAGTGGGTGTCGGTGAAACATATTGAGGAGTTCAAAGAGAATTTACAGGTGCTCCTGGTGGGGACGCTCTTCATCTTGCTGTCGGCGCGGCTGGACCCGGCCGTGATTCTAGGCCTGGGTTGGGAGAGCCTGCTCTTTCTGGCCATCCTCATTGTCATCGGCCGGCCGTTGGCCGTCTTGCTCTCCACCTGGGGGTCTGACATGGATCGCGGCCAGCGCCTGTTCATGACGTGGATGGCGCCCCGAGGCATCGTCGCCGCCTCTGTGGCTTCCATTTTCGCCTTCGAGCTGGTGGAAGCGGGCCACGCCGGTGCGGAAGAGCTGGTTCCCCTGACGTTTCTGGTCATTATGGGCACCGTCGCCTTCTACGGGCTGACGGCCGGACCGATAGCGCGGCGGCTGGGGCTGGCGGAGGAAGATCCCCAGGGCGTGCTCATCGTCGGCGCCCACGGGCTGGCGCGAGCCGTCGCCGCCGTCCTCAAAGAGCACGGGTTTGAAGCGACGTTGCTGGATACCAACCGGCAAAACGTTCGCCAGGCTCGTCTGCAAGGGCTGGACGCCCACCACGGCAACGCCTATTCCGAAGAGGTCTTACAAGAGCTGGACCTGTGGGGCATCGGTCGCCTGTTGGCCATGACCTCTAACAATGAAGTGAATTCGCTGGCCGCCCTCCACTTTCCGGAGGTGTTCAGCCGGGCTGAAGTTTATCAGCTTCCCGTTCCCGAAAACGGAGACGTGAGTGAAAAACGGGAGACGGAGCCGCCGCAACATCTCACCGGCCGTTACCTCTTCGGCGCGGGGACGACGTACAATTACCTGATGGAACGGTTCCGGGACGGGGCTGAAGTGAAGGCGACGAAGCTGACGCCGCAATTCACGTACGAGGACCTGGAAGCGCATTATGAAGGGGAAATGGTGCCCCTCTTTGCCGTGACGTCAAAGAAGAAGTTGCGCATCTACTCGGCCGACAACCGGCCGAGCCCCAAAGCGGGCGACATTATCATCAGCCTGGCCCCACCCACGGCTGAACCGGCCGGAGGATAAGGATCCCCTCCTCGCGGTAGGCCGCCGCTCTCCGAAAAATTGAATAACGCCAATCGATAGCAAAAGAGCCCTCGGCTTCCGGCCGGGGGCTTTTTTTTGTTTTTCCCCCCTGAACGCCCCAGCAATTGACGCCTTTGCGATATGGTTTGGCCGCCTTTTGCGTCTTAAGGAGTAGACCGGTGGCCACCGGGTTAACGACAAACCGAGGCCGGCTTCAGGCCGGCCCCCATTCCGTGGAGGTTTATTATGTTAACCCGTCAAAACGTGTTGCGCCTGTTACTTCTGGGGCTCCTGTTGGCCGCTCTGCTCGTGCCCGTCGTGGGCGCGGGCGTCGCCGGCAACGTGGCCGGCGCCCTCGACGACGCCGCTTCCTTCCAGAGATTGATCCAGGGCGACGGTCTCACCGGACAGCCGGCCGCCATTATCGCCTGTGACGATCCCGGCGGTAGCGGGGGCAGCGGCGGCGGTTGCTGAGCAGAGTGAATCGGGCGCGGGAGCCAGGGGGCAGGCGGCCGTCTCGCGCCCGCGTGACGGCCGCCCTCGATCTCTAAGGCGCCGGCAGCCCTGTGCAACGAAAACCGGCCCAATGGCTGAGGGGAAGGCCTCGCTCCCAAGCAGCGCGTTGGGCCCGCGCCAGGGCCTCGGCGACGGTGGCGCCGCCGGCGAGGTTTTCGTAAACGTTGGGAATGAGATTGGCCGTTTCGGCGTCGGGCACCGGCCAGATGCTGCCGACGACGCTTTGGGCGCCGGCTGCCAAACACGTCGTGGGCACGCTGACGTGCTCGTCGCCTTCGAAGATGCGGCTGACGCTGCCGCTGCACGCAGAGAGGGTCACCACCGGCGGTGGGGCGCACTGTTTCAGATCCTCCAGCCAGATATCCTGGTCATAGAAGGCCATGCCGCTGAGCCGGCCGCTCAAGGGATCGTGGAAGGCGTGGCTGGCCACATGGAGGAGGGTATAACGACGTAGCTCGGCGCCGTCGGTCAGGCGTTGGATCGCCGGCCATGTGGCCTCTTCGTCGGCCAGGAGTGTGGTATCGGGTCCCAGGATGGCAAGCAGTGCGTCCACTTCCGCGCGCACGGCCGGCAGCGGCGAATGGCGTCCCTGGAAGTCGGAAACGGCCAACACCAAGGGGTGGCGGGTGGCGGCGGCCGCTGTCCCGGGGCGTTGCGCCAGCAGCGCCAGCGTGTGGAGGGAGGGGGACAGTACCGGGATACAGCACGCAGCCAGCGGCCTTTCATCCGGGGGCAAGCAGAGGGCCGCCCAGGGTAGATGATGCAGTTCGCGGTGAGGGACGATCACGAGGTGCGCGTCTGGCCGCAAGAGCGGGCGCATCGCCTCCGGGATCAACGCCGTTCCCAATGACAACAGATCTTGTGGCTGCAAGGCTTCGCCGCTGCGACCGCTGCGCCCAAAACGCTCCAACGCCCCGTACGCCTGAGGCGACAGTTTGGTCGTGGCCACGCGGCAGTCGTCGGCCGTGAGGGCGACGCAGATCAATCGCTGGTCCATGCGGTAATAATTCAGGGCCAGCCAGCGACCGCCAAGCGCCGCGTCCAGATGGCGTCGGAGGGCGTCCATGGTGAAATCGGCCGGGGGCGACGCGGCCTCTCCTGCCGCAGCCGAGCGCTCCAACCGGGCGCTGAGGCGATCGTATTCCTGCACGGCGTGGTGTAACCGCCGTCGGAGTTCTCCTTCTCGGGGTGGCCGCTTCCACCCTTTGTGCTGCGCCACGCTGGCCTGAATCTCCTCGTTAAGCCAGCGTATTTCCGCCGCCATCTCTTGCAGCGCCCCAGATTGGGAGAGTGATTGTTGTTGCCGTTCGTTCAGAATCTGGCGGGCGACCGTCTGGGCTTTGCTGGCCTCGATGAAGGAAAGGGTCTCCTGGCTCTGGTCCAGGCGTGCGGCCAGGGCGACGGCTCGATCCAGCGCCGCCGACGGCCGCCGAAGGAAGGCGTCGACCAGCGTCGGTTGCCACGTACGGCGGCGCAGACGCTCCAGCGCCTTAACCACCTGCCGATAGTGGGTCAGGGCGGTCGCTTGGTCTCCCTCTGTTTCCGCCAGGCGGGCCAGGCCGGCGTGCGACTGCCAGATGACGTCGGACATAGCGCCGGCGCTCAGGTCCAGGGCGCGGCGCCAAGCCCGGCGCGCAGCCGTCTCCCGGCCCTTCCGCTGGTAGCAATGACCCAGAGCGACCTGGCAGGCAGCCTGTTCGTGCGACATGTGCATGCGCCGGTAAGCGGCTTCGGCTGCCTGTAGGCGGTCGCTGGCCTCTTCTGAGCGGCCGGCGGCGCACAACGCCTCTCCCAGATAGCGGCGGGCGCGGGCGGCGATGGGTTGGTCGTCCCGCGCCTCTGCTTCCGCCAGCGACTTTTGGAGAAAGGTGAGGGCTTCGTCGATTTGACCTTCTCCGAAGAGAATCTCGGCCCGGCGTGTATACACGTAGGCCAGCACGCCGGCGCGCTTTGCCTCCTCGAAATGGCCGATGGCCTGGTCAAGATAGGCGTGGGCTCGCGCCGGTTTCCCCAGTTGTGACCAGACGTCGGCCAGGCGCAATTCACACTCTGCCTGACGATTGGGAAGGCCCAGATCTGCCAGCGTTTCTTCTGCCTTTTCCAGAGAGGTCAGGGCGTACTGGTAGCGGCCGAGGGGGACGTGGGCTTTGGCGCGGTGCATGTCGGTCAACGCCGAGAGCAGACGATTGTCCGTTCTCTCGGCCAGCGCCTGTGCGTCGGAGAAGTGCGTCAGGCTGTCCTGGAAGTTTCCGTATAACATTTCCAGCCAGCCACTGTCCAGCAGGGCACCGCTCAGGGGGCCGGGTACGTCGTAACGTTCGTAGACGGCCCGCGCTTCTTGCAGCGACCGGCGCGCGTTGGCCAGGCGACCGGTGGCAATGTATGTTTGGGCTTTGCCGTGGGCGCACTGCGCTTCCCACAGCGGAATGTCCAGCTCGGTCGAGCGGGCGGCCGCTTCGGTGAAAGTGGCCAGGGCTTCCTCATATTCGGTTTTTGCCTGCAATTGATTGTAGCCGCGCTGGCACATCGCCTGGGCGGCGAAAGAACGGGCGTCGATCTCATCAAAGATCGCCACTGCTTGCTCTGTATGCGACGCTGCTTCCTCCATCTGCGATCCGCGACGGTATATGGCGGCCTGGACGAAGTGGCATCGTCCCAGGTAGAAAAGGTCGTGATGGGGAGACCTGCGGAAAAAGCGTTCGCTTGCCTTTGCGTTTTCCCTGGCGATTTCGTAATCGCCGGTAAGTAGCTGGGCGTGGGCCAGCGAAAGGCGACAGCGGAAGGCGAGGCGGGTGAAGGGGCTTTCGCTCCCCTCCTCTTGCGCGGTTGACTCCAGGGCGGCCAACGCGTCTTTAAGCTCGTCCCGGGCCTGGGCGAAGCTGTGTCGCGTCCAGGGCAGGGCGTTGCGCTGGAACGTGGCGGCCGCCGCCCACGCCGGTTTGTCCGCCTCCTTGAAGAGCCGGTAGGCGCGGTTGGCCGCTTCTTCCACGCGGCCGGGGCGCACCCACTCGTTGGCTGCATCGGCCAGGTGCCAGGCCGCCAGCCCCTGGAGGAACGCGTCGCCAACACGACCGGCCGCCGCGTCGACCACGGCCGCCAGCGCCCATCCCCGGCGCGGGCGCCGCCTCCGGTAAGGGGCGCCCTTTTCCGCCAGCGCTTCCAAAAGCGGCCGGTTCAACGCCGGCAGCGAACGAACGGCCGCGGCAAGATCGGCTTCCGCCAGCCAACCGTCGTGGAGGCTTTCGGCCAGTTCAAGATAGGCGCTGGTCGCAAATTCGACGTCTGTCATGGCAAAGAGAGAGGGGGAGTGGCCCCCGGTTTTTCAGTGGCTCTGTGCAGAAAGCATAATTGCTTTGTTGCTGCAACGGAAAACGATTCGATTATAGAAGAAAGGGAGGGGGGTGAAAAGCGAAAGTCGCCACAACGGGCGTGAAGCGCTATGATCCCTGTGGCCATCAAAGGTTTACAAGGAGGCGCACAATGCGACATCTTATTCCCCTTCTTAGCGATCTCCTGACGGTGGGCGTCGCCTTTTTGTTTCTGCCGGCGCTATCTGCTCGGTTTCAATCGTTTTCTTTCCTAAACTCGGTCATAGCCGGTCTCTTTTTCCTCGTTTTCTGTCTGGCCGTGTACGGTATCAAGACGTTGCGGACGGCTACAGAGGATCGGCCGCCGCTCGCCTTCCTGTTGGAGCGCCGGCCGCTGTCGGCCCTGGCCGTCTTCTTCAGCCTTTCTCTGACGCTGGCGGTCAGTTATGTCGCCGGCTTCCTCGATTCTGTGGTGGCCGTCAATCGCGGTTTACTGGATGAGCCTTCGGTGACGGTCTATTTATTGCTGACGCCGGCGAGCTGGTTCGGACTGAGCCTGATCTATTTGCTGGTGGTCACGGCCGATACGGAGCCCAAAGAGGAGCCCGGCACCGGCCGCTATGCTCTCGTTTCCTTCCTTGCGCTGAGCGGCGTTAACCTGATGGCCGTGATGATCACGGCCGTTTTGCAGGCGGTGAGCGCTCGTTTTGGACCGGTGGCCAACGGGCTGCTCTTGTCGGCCATCGTCTTCATCCTATACCTGCTACTCTTCGGCCCACCGCGCCTGCTCTTCTTCGCACGGCAGCACTCGTTGTCGGCCGTGATCACTTTGCCGCTGCTGCTAGGCTTTCTGGCCTGGATGTCCGTTCACCCCGGCTAGCGAGGATCTAGCCGTTGCCGAGATCGGGCGGCGTCTCCACCGGCTCCAGTGATTGCAGGTAGAGCCAGATCGCTTCCAGTTCGACGTCCGTCATATTACGGTAGTAACGCCAGGGCATGAAGTCGTTGATCTGGCGACCGGCCGGCGTCTGGCCGGTGCGGATGAGACGGAAGAAATCCTCCTGCGTCCAGTCGGAAAGATCCCCGACCGGCGTCAGGTTGGGGCCAATCGGTTCGCCCGGCCCGGCCTGTCCTCCGGCCAACTCGGCTCCGTGGCACCCCTGGCAGGTGGCGACGCCGATCAGGTATTCGCCGTAGGCTTCGGTGGCGCCTTCAGGCGGAGCCTCGGGCAGGGGCGCGTCGTGGTCAACGTACTCGACCGACAACATGTCGTCAAGCTCGCCCATCGCGAGCAGGACGTAGGCCATCGGCCCAAGCCCGGTGGAGGGAAGCTCGTTATCTACCGGAGGCAACGTCTTTACGTGCGCGACGACGGCTCCCAGGTCTTCGGCGCTCAGGTTGCTAAAGTCCTGGGCGGGCATGACGAGCAGCGGTTTGCCGTCGGGGTCGACGCCGTGGCGGGTGGCACGCACCCAATCTTCGTCGTTGTAGCGGCTGGCGACGCCGCCTTCGCCACGTGTCAGATTGGCTGCAACGATGGTGCCCAGCGCGGGATCCTCCACCATCACGGCGCCGCCCAGCCCCTCGCCGTGGCATTCGCCACAAGCCGCGACGGCTTCCACCAGATGTTGTCCGCGGGCAAGCGTCGCTTCGTCGTCTTCGATGGGCACTTCTTCGGCTTGAACCGAATAGGTCTGGTTCAGGCGGGCGCGGCCGATTCCGTACATAACGAGGAAGGCAATGGCTGCGACGAGCACGATGCCTCCTAAGCTGATCCCCACCCACTTCAACGCGCGTTTCATTTACAGAACTCCTTTTCTAATTGGCATTTTTCGCAAGTTCATGAATCAACCTCCGGGAGGCTCAGCGGATGGTTCCCAGAGGGTGAGAGACGTTACGCAGCCTCCCGGAGGTTCAGGGACTTTAATTGGTCGCAGGGGTGTCTCGTTTGAACACGGCGGGCAGGAAGTGGATGCCGCCGGCCGCCGGTCTCTCGACGATCTCCATTTCCAGCGCCTCGCTGGCAGAGATCTGGCCCAGTCCCCAATAAGCGGTTGCCTGGGCGGTAAAGGTGCCCGTCACCTGCGCCGTGGCGTAGATGGTGACTGCTACCGGCGCTGCGGCCGAGAGGTCCCCCTGCCATCTTGCAGAGAGAACGTCGCTGCCCTCCACACTACCGACGCTGGTCGCGCCTTCCGTCGCCGTAGCGGTGGCGTCGCCAACGAGCGCGGCCGGTAACGGCAGCACGACGGTGACGTCGGAGAGGGCGCGGCCGGCCTCCAACGAGAGGGTGAAGGTCAACGCGTCGCCGGGCGCCACCGTGCGCCTTTCCACTTCCAGATGGACGTCGGTGGTCGGCACGACGAGGACGGATACGAGCGGAGAGAACGTGACGTTCCCGGCCGCGTCGACGGCGGCTGCCGAAACGAGGTTGACGCCCTGGGAGACGGTGACGTCGACGCTGAAGGAGCCGTCGGCGGCCGGCGTGACCGCTTCGCCGTTGATGGAGAGGGTGGCGACTCCGCTGTCCTCGTCCGAGACAACGCCGGCGACGGTGAGGAGAGTGGTGGCATCGTTGGTCACCAGGACCGTCGTGGTCGTCGGCGTGGTCATCTGCAAAAGGGGTGGCTGCTCGTCGGGCGGCGCGGGCACGGCGTAGGCGCGCAACATCTGGTCGACGCTGCCATGCTCGTCTACGCTCTCGGCGCGCAGCAGGTAATCGCCCCGGTCGCCGGTGGGCAGGGTGAAGGTGAAGGTGTGGTAGCCGTTCAGGTCGGGCGTGGCGCTGAACAGCGTCGCCGGCGGGGTCGTCGCGCCTTCGCTGGTGGTCATGGCGCTGGTGACCGTCAGGTCGGCCGGGCCGTGGCCGTAAAGTTCCAGCCGGCCGACGCCCGCTTCGCCCGGTTCGTATTGGGCCTGGTCGGTGGTCAGCGCCAGCAGGTTGGCGGCGCCGACGTCGAACTGGGTGCCCGCCCCGGCCACGCGCCAGCCGGCCGGTGCCATGAGGTTCAGTAGCGCCCGGTGGGGGCCGGCGTGGGCGCTGCTAATGGGGCCGGTGGCCGTGATGACGTTGAGGCCGGGTTGCAAGGTGAGGGTGCGGGTCGTCGTCTCCAGGGGCAGCGCCGGGCCATCGCCGGGTGGCAGGATCCAGCTTTCGAGGGTGACGCCAGGGAGCGGGTAGCCGCTCTCGTTCCAGAATTCGGCGACAATGCTGATGGTGTCCTGCTGCCGGTAGCGGCGCTGGTCGGCCGTGACACGGCGCGTGGTTACCTTCCAGCCGTCGACGTCGACCTGGACTTCCTGGACGTCGCCGTCCGTTTGTACCAGGAACGTGCGCCGCCCTTCACGCACCGGTGTTGGCAGCGTGTAGCTGAGGGGATAGGTGCCGGTCACCACTCGCTGCACGCCGTTGCCGTCCAGCGGAGGATCCCACATAAGGAATCTGTCGCTGCCCGCCGCTTCCATCGGGCCGAGCACGGTTACGTCGCCCAGTTCGCCGGAGACGGCGAGGCTCATCTGGATCGTCTCGCCGGCCTGGTAAACGGCTTTGTCAAAGGTGAGCGTAACGCCCTCGGCCGGCTGCGTCACGTGGACGGGAAGGCTATCCAGCGTGATGACCCGCTGCCCGTGCTCCTCCGTTTCCGGCCGCGCCAGGAAGACGCTGGCCCGCCCGGATTCGGTGGCGGTGAAGGGGAAGGTATGTTGCACGACGGCGCCGGCCGGCACGGTGATGGTGTAAACCTCCTGCTGGTCGAGATAGGCAGAGAGAATGACGTACTCACCGGTGACGCCGGCCGTTTCTGTCAGCGTCACGGTGAGGGCGCCCTCCTCGCCGCTGGCGTAACCGGCCTGATCCAGGGCCAGCCCCAGGGTCGCATCGGAGCCTTGTACGGTGACGGTGAACGGCACGCTGCCGCCGGCCAATTCGACCGATCCGAAGTAGTCGCCCCTGGGAAGATCGGCCGGCACGGCAAGAGAGATGGGATATGTGGCCGTGATCCAGCCGGCGGGCGTAATCACCCACTGGCGGGTGGGGTCGAAGAGTTGCACGCCGGCGACGGTCGCGCCGGGTCCGCCTGCATTTTCTATCTGTAGCGTCAACGTCAGGCTGTCGCCGGCCGCGACGGGGTCGGGGCTGGCGGTGACGTCCAGCAGACGTGGGGCGGGGGCTAACGAAGCGGACGATTCGGTCAGGGAGAGAGGAACGGTGAGCTCGTCCAGTTCGCCGGCCGCGGCCGGGCCATTGACGGTCACACTCAGCGTGCTCTCTCCCGGCGGCGCTTCGACGGTCAGGGTACCGGTGAGACTTTGGCCGGGCCAGACGGTGTGCTGCTGCTCGGCTGCCGCATCGGCCGTCGTCGCAGCCAGATCGGCCCGTTGTGGGGCGGTCGACTCGCCCTCTCCGGTCACCAAGTCGGCGCCGATGGTGATGTCCGTCGGCAGTTGTCCCGTGCCGCTAATGGTGTAGGTGAAGAGCAGGTCGCCGCTCGCGCTGCTGTCCGGCCCGTCGAAGGAGAGGAGGGAGGCGCCGCCGGCCCAGGAAACGGTCTTTAGCAGATCCCGGGTGACATCCCCCCGGATGGCGGCCGTGATTTCGGCGCCGGCCTCGATGGTAGTTTCTTCGTCGACGCTGCTCACCTGGCCGGGGGCCAGGGCCAGCGAGGTAGGCGCGCCGTCTTCGACGGTCGCCGTCAGGCTGACGGAAATGGCGCCCGTATTGGTGACGACGAGGGTGGCCGTAAAGGGATCGTAGGTGGCGCTATCCGGCGCTAGCAGGGTCGCTTCGATTTGTGGTTCGGCCACCAGGGGGTAGTTCTCGGCCACGGCCGCGTTGCCGCTACCGTCCCGCGCGGTCGTCTGCAGGGCCAGGGGGGCGCTGGCGCTGGTGTTTGCGCTGTAGCTGTACGCTTCGCCCGGGTCCAGGCTCAACGACGTTGAAAGCAACGTACTCTGCTGGTCGCTGATGCCTTCGGTTACCGTCAGGTCGAAGGTGCGGGCGACGCCGGCCTCGTTGGTTAAGACGCCGGTGGCCTGCACGGAGTCGCCCGGCCGGTAGGCGTCGCGGTCTGTTTCCAGCGTCAGACGCGTGTCCGGGTCGTGAACGTAGAAGTCGGCGCGGGCTTCCGCCAACTGCTGTCCGGTGGGCGTGCGCACCTCGCCCCAGAGGAGGAGGCGGCCGGTGTCGGTGATGGGTGCCGACACGTCGCTCAGGTCCAGGGGCTCGGCGCCGGAGAGGGAGCGCGTGGTCTCCCAGAGGGCGGCGGCGCAGCCGTCAGGGAGGTCGCGGAGGATGCGGCCGGCGCCGGCAACGTCAATTCTGGTCGGATAGCCGCCTCTGGAAGGCAGGACGGCGAATTCTTCCCCACTCTCCACGTCCACCACCGAGATGAGCTCGGCCCCGCTACCGGCGATGTACGCCACGGCTTCATCGTCGGAAAAGGCAAGGTCCGTCGGCGCCGGCCGTTTCGGGAGGCTAATGTGGCGCACGACACTGTGACTGTTGTCCGGGTCGACGGTGACCATCCACCCACGCTCGTACTGAGAATCATCCTGCACGAAGTAGAGCAGGCCGCTGAGCGGGCCGAAGGTCAGACCCTGCCCCGTTTCTCCGACCTGGTCGACGACTTGGCGGGCGCCCAAATCGACGACGGCGATATCCTCGCTTCTGGCTACGTACGCGTAGCTGCCGTCGGGCGTGACCGCAATGTCAGCGGTCCCCCCGACAGAGATGCTCCCGTCAACCTGCTGCTGCAACAGATCGACGATCACGAGGTCGTCGTTCCCCCCCACGTAGGCGAAGGCGCCTCCAGGGGAGAGTGCGAGCGAGCGGGCCGAGGTCCCCACGGTTAAGGCGTTCACTTCCTGGCCCTGGGCCAGATCGATGATGGACAGGGTCCCGTCGTCGTAATAACCGTCGCTGGTGACGTAAGCCATCCGCTGATCTTCGTCCACTGCGAGGTCGTTCAGCCTGCTACCGCCGGAAAGCGTTACTGTTACGATCGTACTCCCTGTTTCTAGATTGCTGACAACCAGCTCGCCACTTGCGCCATCAAGCCAGTACAGGCGGAGGCCGTCGCGGGAAAGCACTACATCGTCGGCATAGTCCGTCGTGCCGTTGCCGGCTGTGCGGATCTCGTCTGCGCGGGCCGGGTGCAGCACGCGTATGCCGAAACCGTCTAATTGGGAAATGATGAGCCGGTCGTCGTCAGGAGAGGGGCCACCGCTGTCGAAGGCAAGCCCGGTGGGCCAGGTGCCCATGGGGAAGGCGTCCACCTCTTGTCGTGCCGTGAGGTCAATGACGCCAACGTTGAGGTCCGAATGGACGTAAGCCGTTTCCCCGTCATCGGAAACGACGAGATGATAAGCGCGCTCCTCGGTCGCAATTTGCGCTATGACGGTCTCGGCCTGTGAATCAACGACGCTCACGCCAAGATCCCACATGCCCACGTAGACTTCGCTGCCGTCCGGGGCGACGGCGAGCCCGGGGCTGGGATTAGCGCCGAGGGATACCGTCATCATCTGGCGGGCGCTGAGGTCGACGATGCCCAGATAGGTTTCACTTCGGTGGAGTATGTAGGCGGTCTCGCCGGCCGGGGAGATGGCAATGGCCATCGGCTCGACGCCGACGGGAACGGTGTACAGTTCCTGGTTCGTGCTCAGGTCCACGGCCGAGATCGTGTTATCGATCTGGTTGGCCGTGTAGAGCATGGAGCCGTCGGCGTTGAGGGCCACGTCGGCCGGATAGTAGCCGACGCCGATGGTGTATACTTCGGTTTGGGCGGCCGTGTCCACGACGGAGACGTGGCCGGGCCACGAGTTGTCTCCGACGTATGCGTAGGCACCGTCGGGAGAGAGGACGGTCGACTCGGGACTATCGGCGCTCAGCGGGACGGTGATCGGTCCGCTGCGGGCGGCCAGATCGTAGATGTCCAGCGTGCCGTAGCCGCCGGGAACGTAGGCTTCGCTGCCATCTGGCGCGACGACCGGCTCTCTCATGTCGCCGTAGCCGCGGTCTGGCCCCAGGGGAAAGTCGGGCCAGTTGCGGGCGACAGTGCCGTTTACGTAGCGGGCGCCCAGGTTTTCCCCCCAGGCGACCACGCCGCTGCCTTCGCCGATGCCGGTTCCGGGCCAGACAGAAGTGCGCGGTCCTGGCAGGCAGACCTTGAGGTCAAGCACGCTGCCGTCGAGGGCGAGGCCGGTGGGCGTAATTTGCGTGTGTGCCGTGATCACGTCGCCGGCAAGGTATGCCGGGGCGTCGCTGTTCAGCGCCATTTCCGCTTCCAGGCCCTGAATGGCGATCGTTTCGCGCAGGCCAAGACCGTGAATGGCGCCCTGGACGCGGCCGCTCAGTTGCAGCGTATAGTCACCGCTGGCGGCCCCGGCCGGAATCGTCAGCGTCGTCGTTTCCGTCTCGCCGGGGCGCACGGTCAGCCCTACGTCCTGCTCCGCCTGCGTCACGCCAAAGCGATCGAGCAGGCGCAGCGTGGCGGAGACGACGCCGTCGACGCCGCCGCTGTTGTGGAGCGAGACCGTTACGCTGTCGCCGCCCATGTAGGTGAGGCCGCCCTCTATGGCGGCTTCGACGACGGCCGGCGGCAGAAAGACGCCGGTCTGCAACTGGCGGCGGTTTGCGACGTCGACGTCGGCAACCAGCGCCAGGTCACCGGCTGTGAGGTCGGCCGGCAGGGTCAGGGTGTGGGTAGAAGTTGCGCTCTCGCCGGCCGGGAGGTGGGACGTGTCCGTGATAGCCCAGCCGGCGCGGGACACGGAGAGGGTGACGGCGGGCTCGACGTCGAAGCGGCCGGTGTTGGTCAGGTGGAGGGTGAAGGCGAAGGGGTGGCGCACGCGTAGCCGGTCGCTGCCGGGGACGATGCGACCGGTGATCCGGTTAGGCAGGGCCATGGCGTCCACATCCGGCCGGGGGTCGGTGGCGTCGCGGGTGCTGTAGGTGAGCGTATACTCGCCAAATTCCAGTGGCGGCAGGGCCGGCGAGAAGGTGGGCGTCACCGTCTGCCCCGGTCCCAACTCAGGCAGGGAAGCCGCGTCGCTCCAGACGGTGGCGCCGGTCGGGTTGGTCAGCGTCACCGCCATCGTCCCCGAAAGGGAGGGAGCGAAAGAGGTGTTGGTTACTTCAATGGGCAGGGAACGCCCATCGGCCAGGCCGTTGGCCGGGAGCAGCGGCCGCGTCTGGAAGCGGGGGTATTCCACGAGCATCCAGCGGGTGACCTGCCCGACCTCATCGCCGTTCTCCCGGAAGCGCACGCGCAGTTGCTTGCTGCCGTCTGCCTCCACCGTGCCCGTGATATGGGCGCTGCCGCCCGGCGGGACCTCGACGGTTTCGTTTCCGGTGGGCCAATCCCGGCGACCGTCAATGGAGATGGTGCGGCTCGTCGTGCCCGCATTGTGTACGCTGGCGGTGACGACAACTGTCTCGCCGAGCAATACGCGTTCCGGCGCGCTCACGTTGAAGTCCAACTCGGGCGGAGTCAGGGCAGGGCGCACCCAGACGAAGGGGCCGGGGCCGGTCAGATCGTGGGCGCCGTCGAGGGCCAGAGCGGCGTGCAGGCGGAAGAGGCCGGCCTGGGTCCAGTTGTGGGCGCCGTAATGGACGGGCGGAGCATCCAACTGGGCCGTGACCGTTGTTCCCTCTCCCGGCCCCAGCAAAACGGGGCTGGTATCGCTGCTCTGCCAGCGCGCCTTGCGGGGCTCCAGGCTTGTTTCGACCTGTGTGGCCGTATAAAGGGTAGTGTTGGTGATCTGGTAGGTGACGGTAAACGCTGTATCCGGTGCGACGGTGGGCAAATCGTCCACGTCCCGGCGGTGGGCGAGCAGGAAGGCGCGGATGATGGTCGAGCGGGTCAAGGGCCAGTCGTCGCCCCACCAGAAGCCGGTGGAAAAGGCCCAATCACCGTAGGCGCTGGTGGCCACCACCTGTCCGGCCCCGTATGTATAGGTGAGCATGGCCGGGTAGCCGGCAAATGTGCCCCGCGTTCGTCGCAGCAGGATTTCGGCGTCGTCGGGCCAAGCGCTGAAGGCGCCGTCCACCTGGATGTCGGGGCGGGCGTTGGCCAGCCAGCTTAACCAGCGACTGTCGCCGGCGGCCGAGACGGAGGCATGCACCCAGCGCTTTTCCTCTTCGTAGCCCACACCGTCCACTTCGCCGCCGGGCAGCACGGCCCAATCGTCGCCGAACATCTGGCTGAAGACGATAAGGATACCGCCGCCGGCAACGTACTCTTCCAGCCAGCGGCGAGCCTCCGGCGAATCGACCACCATGCGCAGCCCGCCGGAGGGGACGACGACCACACCCGGCGCCAGGGACGGCGATACGTAAGCCACCGGATTATCGGGCGTTCCGCTCTCCCCCTGCCAGGGGCTGATCAGCCGCGCCGGCAGTTGCAGCCTGTCCAGCACCTGGAGGGTGGCGCCGGGGAAGCCAGAATCGAGAACGCCGACGCTCTCCTCGAAGAAGAGGGTAAACAGCTCATCTTCCAGCGCCAGCTCCTGCCCAGCGATTTCCTGGTAGCGCTGCTGGGCGGTCAACAGCGCGTTTTGCACCTGGCGCTCCTGGCGCAGGTAGGGAAGGTCGTAGACGTCATTCGTCATCTGCTCCAGGCGGCTGATCACGGCTTCGGTGATCGTCTGGGTGGGCGAGATGGGCACGGTTCCCGAGTAGATGCCGCGAACGTCTTCGCCGCCTTCGGCAAGGATGGTCGCCAGGTCATCCAGGTAGTTGCCGGCGAGAACGGGGTCGCCGGCGAACTGGATCATCTCTGCCTGGCGCAGGCGCAGCGTCAGCAGGCGGGACGCCCGATCCAGCCCCTGGGCTTCAGCCCGTTGCAGCCAGGCGCTCAGGTTGGAGATAGTTTCGGCGCGCGTGTGCCCCTGGGAATAGGCTTCGACAATGTTCCAGACGTCCTGGCGGTCGTCGGGCGGCCGGTCGTCGGGGGGATCGTCGTCATCGCAACGGCCGCCGCCACCCCCGCCGCTGCCTTCGTCGTCTCTACCGTTGTAGTTGTCGACAATGAGGTCGACCTCCTGAACCGAATCGGCAAAGGTCTGTAACCCCGTGGCCATCTCATAAAGCTGGTGCAGCGATTCCAGAATGCGGATCAGGTTCGGAATAGGCACGCCCAGCCCCACGTTGAGAGCAGCGTCTACGCTGCCCGTGCCCGTCAGGCTGATGGTTAACCCCTGGGCCTGGGCCTGCCCCTGGAGGGTGTAAGAACCATCGCCCCATAGGAGGACGACCCAGAAGAGGGGCAACTTGGGCGTGGGGCCGATCGGTTCATTCGTCTTATTGAAACGGGTGATCTTCTGGTTGATCCGCGTGGCCGTCCGTGACAAAAATTCTTCGGCAGCTTCGATCACCTCCGGCGACGGGCAGCGACCCAGGTCCAGATCCAGGGCGATGCTCGCTTCCAGAGAGGCTGCCATGCCCAGCTGGCCTAAAGAGAGGGTCGCGTTCTCCAGGTCCCAGCCATTACTGAACAGGTGCCAGGAGATGGTGGCGATAATGCTCGCACGGCTGCGGTCGGGGAACCACTGCAGATCATATTCTTCCGGCGGGTAGGATAGCTCCATTTGCAAAATCGTATAGCTCAGCACCTCGGCATAGCAGCGGAACGTGTAATTGACGGTGCCGCCGATGGGGATGATCAGGGAGTGGAGCAGGCGGACGGAGGGCAGGAAGAAGGAACCGACAGACCCGCAGGCATTGCGCTCCTCACCGTGCTCTTCATCTGGGAGGGCAGGCGACGGCGCAGGGGTCAGGTGGTCGGGCCGTTCGCCGGTGGGATCGGTGGATGGTTGTGCGAGCGCGAGGGGTGGGGGCGGCGGTGCCGGCCGGGGCCGATTCTCATCCTCCTCTCCTGCCAGCGCCCCTCTGCCGAAGAAGACGGTAAAGTGGGTCGGGCGGCCGTGAGCGGCCGGGACGCGCAAGGTGCGCAGGGAATCCTCTCCCGACGTTAGTGACAACCGCCACCGTTGGCGGTGAAGGAGCGTCTCGCCCGGCCCGTATGCGACGACGCCCGCCGTGGTCGTGAGGGGCGCGCTCCCCGTCAACCTAAAGCGGAAATGGTAGCGGCGGGTGACCGGATCGTAGGTCACGTCCTCCACGGCCACCAGCGGGCGTTCGTCCCCGTCCAGAAGTGGCTTGACCTCAACCCTGTGCTCCGTTTCCTGCCATTGGAAGGGGCCGCTGCGCCAGCGTTGTACGTAGCGACGTTCGCCGGCGTCTTCGCCGGCCACCGCCGGCCGCCGGTCGGCCGGTACCAGGGCAAAGGCCGCCGTCTCTGGGTCGCTTCGGAGCTGCGCCAGGTAAAGGCCGGGCGCGAATTCCAGCTCCGAAATCCAGGTCACGCTGCCGGCCGCCGTCTCTGCCGGCGACGTTGGATCGCCGGGAATGGCCACTTCGCGCGACTCGGAGAAAAAATGAGTGGGGGTCTCGTCGGCCGCCGTCATCGTCGCCAGGAAAGCGTAGTCGCCGGGCGGCAATTGCAGATTGGCCCTTGCTCCGCCGTCTTCGTCGATGACCATCTCCACCGGCGGCAAGGGCAGTCCGACCCCTTCCTCGGCGACGAGGGCCAGGGCCTGCGCCATACCGGCCCCGCCAGCGGCGGTCGTCGTGGGGGCACTCTCTAGGGGCGCGTCCGGCCGGCGCACGACGATCAACGTGGCGCGATCCCGGCCGGCTTCTAGGGGAACGGGCGCACGGGCGACAACGGTTACCCGCTCCTCCTGGCGGTCGACGTCTAGCGGCAGCGGCGTCCCGTCCATCGTCTCGGCCGGCGCGCCCTGGCTAAAGCGGGCGGTGCGAATGGCGGTGGCGCCATAACCGGGGGCGCTGGCCTGGTAGCGGAAGCTGCCGGCCAGCTCTTCTACCATGAAGTGGGCGGTGACGGCGCCCCATGCGTCGCTACGCACCGTTTCTTCGTAGCGCATTCCCTCATCGTTCCACAGGCGGAAGGTGACGGGGACGTCGATCGGGGCGTCGTCCTCATCGGATGGTAGCAGTCGGGCGGCCAGGGTGACGGGGGCGGCCCGCCGGCCGGCGACGTTGAGCAGGGGGACGGGATGGCTGGCGGCGGGGTTGCTGGTCGGATTGTCGTCACCGTCGATGGCGGGGGCAAAGCGGAGGCGGCCGTTTTCGCCGGCCGATTGCACTTTCAGCCCCATTGTTTCGACAGTATCCATCTCCAGTGACTCGCCTTCTGCCTCGCCGACGGTTGCTTCTGCGCCGGTCGCTTCAGCGACCTGGGCGTTCGGCGGCCCACTTGATGGATCGATGCCGGCTGCTTCGGCAGCCTTGCTGCCCGGCGTGTCGCCCTCTGTCTCTGTGTTGCCCGGCCGCAACGTGTGGCCGGCCGCGCCCATCATTTCGGGCAGGAGCAGGGCAAGGACAAGCAGAATGGACAACAGACGTTGGGAATGGGCTGAACGACGCATAAATCTACCGAGAATCATTCTGAACTCACTCGCCGGCGCTTTCCGGGCCGCACAGGCGGCCCGTGCGCTGCTCGATGAAGCGCCGCAACGTTTCCCACTCCTGGACGTAACGGGTTTCGCCGGAGTGGACGTGCTGAACCCAGCCGCGCCAGCCAAGGGGGTGGTCGGGATCGGTCTCTTCTCTCCAGATGCGGATGAGAAATGCGTCACGGCCGCCGCGAACGGGCATTGTCAGCCTCCAGTGAGCCTGATTGACAGGTGGTACAGGGCGTTACATCAGGGGAAGCATAACAAAGGGGTCTCTGGCGGATGTCTGAAAGCAAAATGTCCCCAAAGCGAACCTTGGGGACATTTTGCCGGCTCCCGTCTTTCTATCGTCCGTTAGCGCGAACCGCGGGTCTCGACGTCGTAGCCTTCTCGGCGCAGGCCGGCCAGGTCACGCTTGATCGTTCTGCGGCTGACGCCCAGCGCTGCCGCCAAGTCCTTCACGCGTGGGCTGGCCTGCCGGGCGGCCGCTTCGCGCAGCAGGCGGCGGATGCGATGCTGCCGGCGCGCTTTCTTGCCCTGAACGGCGTCGTCTTCCGCTGCTTCCACCGTCCAGGCAACGTCTACCCATTCATCCTCGCGCAACGGGCGGCCGGTGGGCGCATCCTCGTGGGGCAGGGAAACGGTCACCGTCTCCGGCTGCTGCGCCTGCCACGACCGGACGATGGCCCGGTGGATGGGCACGTCGTCCACAAACGTTTCCCGCCACGCGGCGTCCGGCAGGGTGGCCTGCTGCTCGCGCACGATCCCGTGGGCCTTTTCCAACGCCGCCCGCGCCTGCTCTGGTTCGCCGGCCGCATTCAGGATTCGCGAGCGGTGGTAGTAAACGATCGGGGCCACTTCTCCGCCGTTGCCCCCAGTTAGCGCGGAGACTGTCTCCTGCGAGAGCTGGCGGGCCTCATCGAGACGATCTTGCGCCAGGCAAGCGAGGGCCAGGTAAGAGTGGGCCTTCGTCAGCCGTGTCGCCTCGCCGGCCGTTTCGAAGGCGTTGCACGCCTGCTGGAAAGAATGGGCGGCTCCGGCCGGGTCGTCTTCTTCCAGGCGCAACAGCCCCCAGCTGGCGTGAACGATGCCCTCTACGGTCGGCGCCTGGATTTCCATGGCCACGCGCTGTCCTTCGCGGAGCACGTCTCGCCCGGCTGCCGGGGACTCCCGGCGAACGTGCACCCGGCCCAGCAACCCCAGGGCGAACGCTTCAATGAAGGCGTACCCAATCTCTTGCGCCAGCGAGAGCGCCTCCTCCAAAACGGCTTCTGCGTCTTCGTAGCGGCCGGTGATGGTGTACAGTTCGCCCAGATCGACGAGGCACGTCACAATGCCCCGCGTCTTTCCCGTCTGCCTGTAGAGGGTCAGGCTCTCTTGTGTGGTTTCTAGCGCCCGGCCGTAGTCGCCCAGAGCCATGTAGTCGAGGCCCAGATTGCCCAGAATGACCGGCCGGTTGCGGGTGAAGCCGATAGAGCGGGCCAGATCCAGCGCCTGTTCGTTCCGGGCGATGCTGGTCTCGTAATCGCCGCGAATGGAGGCGTTATGCGCCATTTCGATGAAGACGATGGTCAGCCAGAAGTGGTCATCCAGGGATTCGGCAATCGCCCGGGCTTCTTCTAAGGCGGCCTCGGCCCGATCCAGCTTTCCCTGCTTGCGATACACCTGGTTGAGCCGGGCGTGAATGCCGGCCACCTTGTTCGACGTTTTATCGGACGACGAGACGTCGACCGACGGGACGTCGACCTCGTCCCAGATAGCCAGCGCCTGTTGCAGCGCTTCAGTCGCCTGTTCGTAGCGGTCGCTCTGGTAGGCGGCGTCGCCCAGATAGGTGAGGGCCAGCGCGGCCTGGCGGTGGAATGCGTGCTGGCGGGCGAGGCTGAGCGCCGCTTCGGCCTGTTCGATCGCTTCGTCATAGCGGTCCAGGCTGTAATAAAGGTGCGCCCGTCGTGTCAGGCTCCTCGTCAGGCGCTCCGGATCCTCTAGCGTCCGCGCCAGCCGGACCATCTGCTCGACATTCTCCTCCGCCGACTCCTTTTGCCCCTGCATCCAGAGCAGATCGTGCGCCTTTTCGAGCGTGTCGTAGCGGAGTTCGTCCGCCCGGCGGGGTGGCAGCGGTTCGTGCTCGTCCAGAATGTGTAGCACGCGCTCGCAGGCGTCCAGAGCCGTCTGTATGGCATAGACCCGCGCCGCTTTGCCCGCCGCCCGATAATGGTACGTAACCGCTTTATGCCACACCTCTCCCCGAGAGAAGTGGCGGGCTAAGGCCTGCACCTGCCCCGGGCGCGCCGCCTCCAGCGCATGGCCGGCGCGCCGGTGGAGAACGCTGCGTTTTTCCGGAGCCATTCTCTCGTAGGCTACCTGGCGCACGAGATCGTGGATGAACGTGTAGCCGGAGGCGTCGTCGCCTTCTTCGACAAGCAGGCCCCGGCGGAGCAAGGTGTCCAGGGCGTTAAGGGCGATGACGTCGGCGGTCGGGCTCGTTTGCTGCAACAGTTGGTGGTCAAACTCGTCGCCGAGGACGGCCGCCGCCTCCAGAACCTCCCGCGCGGCCGGCTCCAGCCGCTCTAGCCGGCCGGCGATCGCCTGCTGCAGCCGGTTCGAGAGCGGCAACGCACTCCGGCGATCCACGGCGCCTTCTTCGGGCGCGCGCCACACGCCGGCCGCGTCCTGGGTGAGCCGACCCTGATCTTGTAAGGCGCGCAACGTTTCCAGCACGAAGAGGGGGTTGCCGCCGGTCTCGTGAAAGAGATAGGATTCGAAATGGGGGCCGACCTCGACGCGCCCGAGCCATCTGCGCACCAGTTGCGCCGTCTCCGCTTCGTCCAGCCGGGACAGCACCAGACGCCGCCTCCGCTCCGATTGATCCAGGCGGCGGACGACGTCCCAGAGGACGGGTCGCGCCCGTGCCTGCCCGCTGCGATAGCTGACGGCTAACAGGAAAGGGTGATCGGCCAAGCGTGGGGCCAATCCGGCCAGCGCCTCCAGCGTGCTTTCGTCGGCCCAGTGGGCGTCGTCCAGGATGAGGAGATGAGGAGCGATCTCTCCCAGCGCCAGAAAAACGCGAATCGTCCCCTCCAGCAGGCGCTGCTGCTCGTCGGCCGGCCGCAGGGAGGCAGGCGAGGGCAGATCGGGCAACCACTCCTTCAGTCGGGGCGCGATCTGGCTGAGGGCGGCTAACCAGACGCTCTCCACCAGCGCATCCAACTGTGCGGCGCGCAGCGGAGAAAGACCGGCACCCAGCGCCCGCCCGAGCGCGCTGTACGGCGCCAGCGTCTCTTGTTGGCGGCCTGCTCCCTCCAAAACGTGCACGCCGCGCCAGGCCGCGTCTTCTGCTAACTGTTGCAGGAGGCGGGTTTTTCCGACGCCGGCCTCGCCTTCTATCAGGAGAACGCTTCCCCGGCCGGCCAGCGTGTGCTCCAGGGCCCGGACCAGGGCGGAACGCTCCCTCTCCCGGCCGGTGAGGGGGACGGATTCCTGGAGGAAAGGGGGCGAAGCGGGGGAGGGGGCCGGCTGTGTCGGCCGGGACTGTTTTAGCCGGGCTCGCGTCTCTTCGTATAGTGTTCGTGTGGCTGGGCTGGGATCGACCCCAAGCTCCTCGTCCAGCGCCTGGCGACACCGTTCGTACTGTTGCAGCGCCTCTTCCGGCCGGTCCAGCAAGACGTAAAGGCGCATCGCTTCGCGGTGTCCCTCTTCGCGCAGCGGATCGGCGCGGGTGAGGCGTAGCGCGAAAGCCAGGGCTTTTTCATGCAATCCCTGTGCCTTGCCGACCCGGACGGCCGACTGAAGCGTCTCCAGGAAGCGGTCGCGCTGCTTCTCCCGCTCGACGATGGCCCAATCGTCGTAATAGCCGGCCAAAAAATCGCCGGCATAGAGGTCGATGGCCTCTTCCAGCAGAGCGAGGGAAGGGGGAGACGGTTCGACGTCTGCCTGCTGTATCCTTTCTTGAAAGGCCTCCACGTCCAGCCAGTAGGGGGCCTGACTGTTGAACTGGAGCGTTTCTTTGTCTGCCAGAAGATGGGCGTGTGGGGAATCGAGCTGGCGCAGGACGGTGCGGATTTCCCATAGGGCCTGGCTGAGACGACGACGCGCCCGCGCTTCTGTTTCATCCGGCCAGAAGAGGCCGGCCAGCAGCCGGCGCGTGTGTGGTCGCTCGCGGTACGTGACCAGGTAGGCGAAGAGTGAGCGCGCTACCCGCGAGCGGATGGTGGGCAGCGGGGTATCCTGCGTCTGTAAACGGAAGCCGCCGAAGAGATAAATATGAAGTTTCATAAATTTGGGCTGACGTTTCTGCCGCCCGGCTCAGCCGCCGGCGCCCAGCGCCCGTTCGATGATCTGAATCAGGAAAAATGGGTAGACGCCCAGGGCGAGCAGGGCAAGCGTCAGGCCGTTGAGGATCAGGTAGCCGGCCGGCGCGTGACCGGCGCTGAAGCTGACTGCCTGTTCGTCTCCGGCCGGGTCGCGCCACATGGTGATCACGATGCGCATGTAGTAAAAGACGCCGGCGACGCTGCCAGCTACGAGCACCAACAGCGGCGCCCAGAGCGAGACGGAGACGCCGGCCAGGGCCACGTACACTTTGCTGATCAGGCCGGCCGTAGGCGGAATGCCGGCGAGAGAGAGCAGGGCCACGGTGAAGATGCCGGCCAGGTGGGGGCTGCGCCGGAAGAGGCCGCGGTAATCGTCCAGGGCTTCCGCTTCCTCTTCGGCCGTCGACAGCCAGGTGACCACGCCGAAGGCGGTGAGGGTCGTCACAAAGTAGATGGCTAGGTAGAAAGCGGCGGCCGTTTGTCCCAGCTCTCCGCCCACCAGGAAGGCGATAGTCAGATAGCCCAGGTGGGCGATGGAGGAGTAGGCGAGGATACGCTTGACGTTGTCCTGCACCAGGGCCAGCAGGTTGCCGGCCAGCATGGAGAGGATGGCGATGGCCCCGAAGGCGGCCAGCAACGCCGGTTGCTCGGCGATGCGCACACCCCCGAAGAAGCGGAAGAGGAGGGCGAAGACGGCGCCTTTGGAGACGGTGGCGACGAAGGCGGTCACCGGCGCCGGAGCACCCTGGTAAACGTCGGGCGTCCACAGGTGAAAGGGCGCCAGCGCCAGCTTGAAGGCGACGCCGACGATGAGCAGACCCATCCCCGAGAGCAAGAACAGCGACGGATCGCTCAGGACGACGTCTTCAAAGACGAGGTGGCCCTGTTCGGCGTAGACGAGCGCCAGGCCGAAGAGAAGAAAGGCTGACGCCGTCCCGGCCAGGATGAGGTATTTGAGCCCGGCCTCAATGCGGTGAGACTGGCTGCGCGTGTAGGCGACCAGCGTGTAGAGGGAGACGCTGAGCAGTTCCAGGCCCAGGAAGAAGGAGACGAAGTGGCGGGCGGAGATGAGGACGCCGCCCCCCAGGGCGCCCATCAACAGGAGCAGGTAATACTCCTCCACGTTTTCTGCGGCCGGCTCCAGATAACGGTAGGAGAGGGCGGTGACAACGGCCGTCGTCGCTAGCACCAGCCCCAGGAAAAAGAGGGCGTAGCCGTCGACGACGAGCAGGGGGGTGACGACGCGGGGAATGTGTGGCGTCGTCAGGGAAAGGGACGCCAGCGCCAGCAGCAGCCCGGCGACGGTCACACCGGCCGTGGCCTGGTGATGGCGATAGAAGGCGATGAGCAGCATGGCCGCGAGGGTCGTCGCGGCGACGATGAGCAGCGGCAGCAACGCAATCAGATCGGGTGCGCTCATAGGGCGTCTCCTAACCTCGTAGTTGGCTGGCCGCGTCCACGTCCAGCGTCCTGAAACGGCCGACCAACCGCAGCACTAGCGCCAAGCCTACCGAGACTTCGGCGGCGGCCATCGTCAAGATGAAGATGAACATCACCTGTCCGTCGGCCGCCCCCCACCGGGCGCCGGCCGCCACGAAAGCCAGACCGGCAGCGTTCAGCATGATTTCAATCGAAAGGAGGATAAAGAAAATATTGCGCCGGACGATGACGCCGGTAAGGCCGAGAATGAACAGCACGCCCGCCAGGATGAGGGCGTGTTCGATAGGAACAGACGCCATGTCAGATCTCCTCTCGCCGGCCCAGGTGGTAGGCGCCGACCAGGCCGGCCAATAACAAGAATGAAGCCAGCTCAACCCCCAGCAGATAGGGACCAAAGAGAGCGAGGCTGATCTCTCGCGGTTCGACGACGGCCGTGGCGCTGGCCTCTCCTCCGCCGGCCAGAAATACGTAAAGGAGCTGCACCAGCAAGACGGCGGCCAGCGCGGCCGGGCCGCGCCACAACGCCGGCTCCAGCCAGCGCCGTTCTTGCTCTACCGCTTCCTCACCCAGATTGAGCATCATCACCACGAAGACGAAAAGGACCATGATCGCTCCCGCGTAGATGATGACTTCGAGTACGGCCACAAACGGAGCGCCCAGCGTGACGAAGACGAGGGCCACCGCCAGCAGCGACGTGATCATGTAGAGCAGGGCGTGCACGGCGTTGAGGCGGGTGATGACCATAGCCGTGGAGAAGACGGCCACGGCCGCTGCGGCGTAAAAGACGATGTCCATGCAAACTCTCCCTCAATACGCTATGGCAGCAGACTGCGCAGATCGACCGGCGGATCTTCTTTTTCTGCTTCGCCTTTGTCTTTGCCGCCGATCGCCAGTCCGGCCACGCGGTAGAAGTTGTAGTCCGGGTACTTACCGGGGCCGTCGATCAGCAGATCTTCTTTCTCGTACACCATATTTTGCCGGTCGTACTCGCTCATTTCGAAATCTGGTGTGAGCTGGATGGCGTAGGTGGGGCAGGCTTCCTCGCAGTAGCCGCAGTAGATGCAGCGGGAGAAGTTAATGCGGAAGAAATCGGGGTAGCGCCGGCCGGTCTCATCTTCGGTGGCCTGTAGCGAAATGCAGTCCACGGGGCAGGCGACGGCGCACAGGTAGCAGGCGACGCACCGCTCTCCGCCGTCCGGATCGCGGGCGAGGATGATGCGGCCGCGATAGCGGGGCGGCAGATACGGTTTTTCGTCCGGGTACTGCACCGTGACCCGCGGGCGAAAGGTATGCTTCAGAACTTCCCGAATCGTCTTGAGAATAGAGGTAAACATATAACTTTTACCGTCCTTGACGTTAACCAAACGCGACGACGACCGCGCCGGTGACCAGCAGGTTGAGCAGGGACAGCGGCAGTAACAATTTCCAGCCGTATGCCATGAGCTGATCGTACCGCGGACGCGGCAGAGACGCGCGCATTAAAATGAAGAAGCAGATAAATACAAACAGTTTAATGAGAAACCAGATGACGGGCGGCAGCAGCGGCCCCTGCCAGCCGCCGAAGAAAAGGGTGACGATTAGGGCCGAGATCAAGGTGACGCCCAGGTATTCGCCGACGAAGAACATGCCGAATTTCATCCCCGAGTACTCGGCGTGGTAGCCGGCGACGAGTTCGGCCTCCGCCTCGGGCAGGTCAAATGGCAGGCGGTGTGTCTCGGCCAGGCCGGCGATGAGGAAGACGACCAGGCCCAGAAATTGAGGGAAGACAAACCACCGGCCTCCGGCCTGGGCAGCCACAATGTCCCCCAGGTTGAAGGAGCCGGCGAGGATGACGACGCCCATCAGCGAGAGGCCCATGAACACCTCGTAGCTGATCATCTGCGCGGCCGCCCGCAGGCTGCCCAACAGGGCGTATTTGCTGTTGGAGGCCCAGCCGGCGAGGACCACACTGTAGACGCCCAGGGATGACATCGCCAGGAAAAAGAGGATGCCGATGTTGAGGTCGGCGACGCTGATCTCCGGGGCGAACGGGATGATGCTGAAGGAGAGGAGCATGGTTACCATGACCACGGCCGGGGCCAGGATGAAAACGGCCTTGTCGGCGAAGGGCGGGATCCAATCTTCCTTGGCGAAGAGCTTGATGGCGTCGGCCAGCGGCTGCAAGAGGCCGAAGGGGCCGGTGCGGTTCGGGCCGTAGCGATCCTGCCACACGGCCAGCAGCCGTCGTTCCACCCAGATGAGGACGGCCGCCGTGTTCAGGGCGAAGAGCAAGACGCCGAAGACGATGAGCAGCGATTTCAAGATCGGGTTCATGGCGCCTCTTTAACCTCCGTCCTCACTAACGCCCGGTTCTATCCAGGCCGGCAGCGCGGCGTACGGCATCTCCGGTAAGCCGTATGGGACGCCCGCCAGCCCGGCCGGCAGCGACGGCGTGATACGCACCGGCAACGACCGGTTCGCGCCGCCGATCTCTACCTTCACCTCGTCCCCATCCCGCACTTCCAGCGCGGCGGCCGAAGTGGGGCCGAGGGCCAGATAAGGGTCGGGGGCCAGCTCGGCCACGCCGGGGGTCAAGATGCTCAACTCCTCGCTACCGAAAATGTGGTACAGGGGAACGGCGAGCATTGCGCCGTGGCGCGTCGCGAAGGCCTCCGGAATTTCCTCGAAGTATGCGCCGCTTTCCTCTGCGCCCGGCGTGATCAGCCGTTGCCCGGGGTCGCCGCCGCGCAGGGGGCCGGCAATCTCTTCCTGGAAGCGGTTCAGGGCCTGTACCGAGTTCCAGCCCGGGGCCCAGTAGCGGGGAGCCAGCGCGCCGGGCGGCCGCCCTTTGAACCCCTCCATGGAGAAGGAGAGGGGGGTGTCGGGATCGTCGGGGGGCTTTGGTTCGTGGACGCTGCGCTGGGCGCGCATCGCCGTGCGCCCGCTGTAACGATGGGGCTCGCGCGGTATCTTTTGCCCGGCGATGCGGAAGCCGGCCGGGGGCGCGACATCGAGTACGGGCTGGAAGGCAGGGAGGGCGCCCGCCAGCGCCGCGTTGACCTCATCCAGATTGTCCCATCTTTGCGCCGTGTCCTGGACGGCCGCCTGTATGCCGTCGCGCAGCCAGCGCCAGCTTTCCTGGCTCTCCCCGTCTTCCGGTGCGTAAACCTGGTAATAGCGCTGGGCGCGACCCTCATTGTTGACCAGCGTGCCGTCGCCTTCGGCGAAAGTGGCTGCCGGCAGAATCAGGTCGGCGCCGGGCGTCGTGCCGCTTTCCAGATGGTCTATGACGACGACGTGTTGCGCGGCCGCCAACAGCGCCTCGACGAAGGCCGGCTCCGCCCGCCGGTACAGGTCGTTCTCCAGAATGACCAACGTCTGGGCCTCACCTGCTTCCAGCGCGGTGTGGGCATCGGACAGTGTCCCGCCGCCCATCAGCCCCAACCCGACGCTGTTCGCCTCGGGGAAGACCAG
>JAWVYQ010000004.1:0-54310 GCA_033722615.1 Promineifilaceae bacterium (SeqCode) | reverse complement strand
CCCATCTCCCAACGTAAACGCCAGCTCCTGCGCCGCCGTCGATCCCGCTTCCCGGATGTGGTAACCACTGATCGAAATCGTGTTCCACTGCGGCAAATGCTCGGCGCCGAATTCAATCGTATCCACCACCAGCCGCATCGACGGCTCCGGCGGGAAAATGTACTCCTTCTGCGCGATGTACTCCTTCAGTATGTCATTCTGCAACGTGCCCCGCAGTTCCGCCATCGGCACCCCCTGCTTTTCGGCCGTCGCAATATACATCGCCCACAAAATCGCCGCCGGGCTGTTAATCGTCATGCTCGTACTCACCTCGCCCAGCGGAATTTCGTCGAACAGAATCTCCATATCCTTCAGGCTGCTCACCGCCACGCCGCACGTCCCGAACTCGCCCAACGCCTCCGGCGCATCCGTGTCATAGCCCATCAACGTCGGCAGATCGAAAGCCACGGAGAGACCCATATTCCCCTGGTCAAGCAAATACTTGTACCGCTGGTTCGTCTCCTCGGCCGTGCCAAACCCGGCAAACATGCGCATCGTCCACTGCTTCCCCCGGTACATCGTCGCGTGAATGCCCCGCGTATATGGGTATTGGCCCGGAAAGCCCAGATCCTGATTGTAATCCATCTCCGCCACGTCCAGCGGCGTGTACAGCCGGTCCACACGTTCGCTAGAAGTGGTCAGAAACTGCTCGCGCCGCTCGGGAAAGCGGGCCAGCGTTTGCTGTAACGTCGTCTCCTCCCACTTATCCGCCTTCTCTGCAATCTCCGCCAGTTTCTCTTTATCGTACATGCACTCGCGCTCCTTCCACTCCTGTTCCTTGTTTAACCGTCATCTGGGAAAAACCTTCATCCGTCATTTCTGATAATGACGTACCGTCACACACCATCCCACCCATGCGTCCATTATACTGTCCGCCCCGCCGCCGTGCGAGCCCCCAGCAAACAACGTTCCCCACCTGTACCGCCAGATTCCATCTGGCCCCACCCATCCTCCTTTGCAACCGTCGTCGCCTTCGGCTAGAATCCGGGTCCGTACAGGGCCGCTAGGTGGCCCTTTCTTCTTGCAAGGTGCACGTTTTGATCGAACCAACCGATAGACCAGAAGCCCTTCCCTCTGAAGGCGGCCTGGAACCCGCCGCGCCCCTCAGCGAAAACCAGGGCGTCGTCCGCGCCGCGGCCGTCCTCGCCCTGGGCAACGTTGCCAGTCGCATCCTCGGCCTCGCCCGCGAGACCGTCAAGGCCAATCTGTTCGGCTCCTCGCCCGCCCTCAGCGCCTTCGAAATCGCCGCCCTCGTCCCTACCACCCTCTTCGACCTCATCATCGGCGGTATGGTCAACTCCTCCCTCGTCCCCGTCTTTAGCGAATACGCCGCGCCCGAGCGGCGCGAACAACTGTGGCGCGTCCTCAGCACCTTTCTCAGCGTCGTCGTCGTTCTCCTCGTCCTCCTCGTCGCCGGCGTCGAACTCTTTGCCCCCCTTGTCGCCCGCATTCTCGGCGCCTATAACCTCGACAATCCGGAACTGACAACCCTCGCCATCTCCCTCACCCGTCTCGCCACGCCCATCCTCTTCTTCCTCAGCATCTCCAGCGTCCTCACCGGCGCCCTCTACGCCTTGAAGCGCTTCACCCTGCCCGCTTTCACCGCCGCCGCCTTCAACGGCGCCATCGTCGTCGTCACCCTCCTCCTCGCCCCCCGCCTCGAACAGCCGGTCACCGCCCTCGTCTGGGGCATGCTCCTCGGCTCGCTCATCCAGGTTCTTCTCCAGCTTCCCGCCCTGCGCGACGCCCGTCTGCGCTGGAACCTCAACTGGCGCCACCCCGTCATCCGCCGCATTCTCCTCCTCTACGCCCCCATCGTCGCCGGCCTCGTCGTCAACCAGGCCGGCGTCGCCGCCGGCTACAACCTCGTCACCCGCACCGGCGATGCCAGCCTCACCTACATGCGCTACGCCACCACCCTCTACCAGTTCCCCCTCGGCCTCGTCGTCACCGCCCTCTCCGTCGCCATCCTGCCCACCCTCTCCGAACAGGCCCTCGGCCGTCTCGCCGCCTTCAAACAATCCCTCGCCGAAGGCATCCGCCTCGTCCTCGCCCTCATCCTGCCCGCCGCCATCGGCCTCTTCGCCCTCTCCCCGCATATCGTCGCCCTCCTCTTCCAGCACGGTCAGTTTACCCCCACCGACACTCGCGTCACCGCCCTTGTCCTCCGTCTCTTCCTCTTCGGCCTCCCCTTCGCCGCCGTCGACCAGATGCTCATCTTCGCCTCTTACGCCCGCCAGGATACCCTGCGCCCCGCCCTCGTCGGCGTCGTCAGCATCGTCGTCTACGTCGCCACAGCCATCACCCTGCCCACCGTCGCCCGCACCCTCTCCGGGACCGGCCTCGAACCGTGGCTTGCCCGTCTCCAGGCCGTCGACGCCCCCGGTCTCGAACGCCCCATCGGCCTTTACAGCCTCATGATCGCCGACGACCTCAAGCACCTCGTCCACACCCTCCTCATGTTCTGGCTCCTGCGCCGTCAGATCGCCGGCCTCGCCGGTCATGGCATCGCCCGCTCCGCCCTAAAATCCCTCCTCGCCGCCCTCGCCACCGGCGCGGCCGCTTATCTCACCGCCGCCGCCCTCGATCCCCTCCTCGCCGCCACCCTCCCCTCCCGCCTCCTCCTCGTCGGCGCCGCCGGGACGGCCGGCCTCGCCGTTTACGCCGCCCTCGTCCACCTTCTCGACATCTCCGAAGCCCGCTCCCTCCACCGGCTCATCCGCCGCCGCTCCCAGTGACCGAGAGTACAGTTCCTTTGTAAAGACCCGTAAATCGTGTAAAATGTGCACAGCATTCTAATGATCGAGTACCAAGGAGGGTCCCCGTGCCGAGCAGCATGTACAAACTCACCGTTCGCAAAGGTCCCCAGCAAGGACAGGCCTATCCCCTCGTTTCCAGCATGGTCACCATCGGCCGCGACCCCATGGCCGACATCGTCATCGCCGACCCTGAAGTCTCCCGCCAACACGCCCGCCTCACCCGCACGGCCGAAGGCTACGAGATCCAGGACCTCGGCAGCACCAACGGCACCTTCGTCGACGGCCAGCGCCTGACCGGCGATCCCGTTCGCCTCGAATCTGGCCAGGCCATCAGCATGGGCACCAACGTCACCCTGATCTTCGAGGCTGCCGCCGACCCCATGGCCACCGTCATCTCCTCAGAACCCGAGCTCGACATCCCCGAGTCCCCGGCCGAGGAGGAAGAAGAAAAACCCCCGGCCCCCGCAGAGAAGCCCGAACCCCTTCCCGAAACCGGCCCCTTCGACGAAGAGGAGGAAGCAGAGCCCGACGCCGAAGCCACAGCCCTGGAATTCCCCTCCTTTGAAGAAGAGGCCTCTCTCGAAGAAGAGGAAGAAGGAGAAGAGGTTCCCTCCTTCGACGAGCCGGAAATACCCGAACCGGCCCCCTACGAACCGGCTCCCCAGGAACAGACCATTTTGGACACCGAGCCCGAATCCCCCGCCTACGCCCACGAACAGGCCGAAGAAGAGCCAGGGGAGCTGCCCAGCTTCGGCTCTGAAGAACCGGCGCAAGAAGCGCCCGCCGAACGCCCCCTCACCGAAGCCCAAGAAGAGCTACCACCGCCCCCACCATCACCGCCCGAATCCACGGCCGGCGACAACCGCAACCGCAACATCATCATCGCCGTCGTCGTCATCCTGCTCTTGCTCTGCTGCTGCTGCATCCTCGCCTACGGCGGCTGGATCTACGGTGACGCCATCTTGCAGGAGCTCGGCCTCTACTAACCACCCATTTTCACAAAGGAAATCGCCTCAGGCCGTTTCCCGGAAACTACGCCACCGCGATAAAGCGTCTTGACGACGAGGCCACTTCACGCACAGTCGTTTCCGGGAAACTGCCCTCCCTGAGACACCGGCCATCTGGCCGCCAACTTACTCCTTCTCCTGCTGCCCCTCCTGATCTCCCACCATCTCGTGCTCCGCGTCCACAATAATCGCCTCTTTCAGCGCATCCTCTTCCTTCTCTGTCTTCCCAACGTACTCCTTCCCCGTAATCTGCGCCATGTGCCGGGCCACCGCAGCCGGCGGCGCCAGCTCCACAAACACCTTGGCCCCCACCAGCAGCGCTGTCAGGTCGTCCAGCTGTCCCAGCACGGGATAAAAATCAGGCGCAAAATCAATCGGAAAGAGAACGTAGAAGACGGCGGCCAAAGGCAACAACTTCAGATAAATCGGCACCTCCGGATCTCGCAACAGAGAAAACACCAACCGAATCTGGTGCCAGATATCCCGCCAAAAACCGGGATCCTTCATCTGCTCCGGCAATTCCCTGGCCCGCGTTGCCTCCTCGCTCTTCTTGGTCATCCTGCCTCCTCACATTCAATCCTCGTTCCTCATTTTCAACCGCCCATTCCCGCATATTGTACTCAAAAAAGGCGTTTGCGACAGCCCAAACCGTCCCCGCACCCGTCGCGTATTTATGGTCTGCTTTGTAGCGAGTGCTTCAGCGCCCCTGGCTCAATCCCCAAACTGCTGGCTCACCACGTACGTCGCCAACTGCGGCAAGATCGGGTTGATGTCATAATTCTCCCAATGCCCAAATCCCCCGGCCGTGAACACCGTAAAGCCGATCACGTAGCCATCCCGCCGCACTCCCGCGTCGTACCACGCAAGCTGGTTAATAAACGCTTCGACGCCCGAATTTCCCCATCCCTGCTGCACCCAGTACGACGAAAAATCCTGCCAACCATAGCCAGATGGCCCCGGCCGGTTGCCGATAATGCCATCCACGCCCGCCTCCGAAATCACCAGCGGGATCACCAGATTCGCCGGTTCCAGGATCTCCTCATAATACCACCGGTAGCGAAAAGTCAGCGCCCCCCGGTCCGCGTGCGCCTCCTGGCCCGGCAGCGGCGCTCCATACAGATACGTCATATCCGGCGCGCCATACTCGTGCAGCGACAAAATGCCCCCGTGCTCCTTCGCCACAATGATCGCCGCCGTAAACAATTCGAACTCATCCAGCTCCGGCACCCCTGTGGCAAAACCGCCGATAGCCGCCCGCAATCCGTGCCTCGCCAGCAGCCTCACCCGCTCCTGCTCGAAGCGCGAGTACCATACCATATTCTCCATATTCGGGTCCGGTTCATTATACCCCTCCCAATAATCCACGGCCGGATTCGCCAGGTACCGGTCAAGTTGCTCGTTCACGAAATCTCGCGCCGCCTCTTCCGGGTTCTCCGCGTAGTTCGGGCCCCGCCCCGTTTCCAATCGCCCTACCGTCACCGTCCACGGCGACGCCTCCTTCACCTCCATCAGGAACCCCAGGTCATCAACCGCTTTGATCACGGCCGGCTGTGCTCGGCGCACGAACTCCATGATATTGGCATCATTATTACGAATGACGTGCAATCCCAACTTGCTCGGCCCCAGCTCATCCGTCGGCGGTAAATCCGGGACAAAGCTCACGTATGGCGTCGGGCTGACTGACGTTGCCGTAGGCGTTGGCGTCGGCGGTCGCGGCGTCCGGCTCGGCAAGATCGGCGTCACCGTAGGCGTCGCCGTGGCCGCCATCGGCTGCAACGTCGCAAAATTCACCGCTTCCCCATTCTCCGCCCCGGCCGCCGGCGTCCACGTCGGCGGCGGCCCACCCCCAATCACGCTTCCTGCCGCCGGCATCCTTGCCAGCGGGATGCGCGTCGGCGCTGCCAGCCGCGCCCCCCCACACGCCGTCGCCAGCATAACGCCCAGCATTAACAGAATGATATGCCATCGGCCGCCAAAAGAATCCTTTCCGTCCACCATATCGGCCATCATAACACGACGATCAGAGCCGGCCAATGCCCCATTACGCCTACCCGACTCACTTCCCGCCCCCTCCGCTCTGCCATCTCCCGCCGCTTTTGACCCTTTTTTCACCCTCCCGGCCGCCATTTTCCCGCTGGAAGCGAGTATAATACCCGGAGAGATTCCCGCCCGATAAAAGGGCGGGCCCGTAACTTAACATAACCGATCGGGTCCATCGTGGTTCAGGTCCAGGCACCAACCCGGCGCCTTCGAAAAAAGTGGCAATCATGGCCATCTTGGCCGCCTTGGCCGCCTTGACCCCCACCCGCCCGGAACCGTCTCAGACTTACCTCATCCGCTATCCGCTGCGCTTGACACCCCCCCGCACTGGATTACAATCAAAAGCGTGATGCGAGACAACCGCTTATGAGGGGGCGCCTTGAGACACCAGCCATCCATCTGCGTAAACCAGCACGGTCTATTGAGGGAGGAAAACGATGACCCAATTTCTAAAAATCGCCAACCTGGAAGAGGAAAGCGTTGCCCGCATCCGCGCCCTGGAAGAAGAGCTTGGCGCCCACGTCATGGCCTTCACACCCGGTCCCGACGTCGCCTCCCTTCCCCCCGAGCAGGTGGAACGCATCAAAGCGCTGGAAGAGGAACTGGGAGTCATCCTTCTCGTTTACGAGTCGTCGTAAGCGCCGAGAACGACGCCCCCCAGAAAGCTCTTTCCTACCTGGAAAGGGGTCAGGAACTGGCAGCCGATAGCGGCGATTCGAAGAAAGCGGCGACGACGCCCTATTGGAACAGGCCCAAACCCTTCTGGCCGATCGCCAACTTTTTCTGCCTTTGGAAACAAATTTGTGGGGCCCGTCGTACAATCCGCTCTTGGCGCCCCCTGTTGCACCCACACGCCCAGATGCTACAATCCCATGATTGTTATCCAAACTACATATCGTCACAATCATGGACTTATTCTTCTTATTCAAACTTCTCATCGTCCTCTTCTTTCTGGTCATGTTCCTGCGCCGCACCAACCTTGTTTGGGGCATTGGCCTGCTCACCGCAACCAGCGCCCTCCTGCTAGACACCTTCCTCGGCGCCTTCGGTCGCGACGCCATCCAGGCAGAACTCGGTTTCTTTTACCACATCATCAGCGGCAGCCTCTTCGCCGGAGCCGCACTGTGGTTATGGGGCCTGCTCCGTCCCCTGTTCACCAACCAGCCGGCTGCCCAAATTCCCGCCTTCCGGCCGGCGGCCGAACCGTTCCCCCCAGAAAGCGACGAGACCGGCGTCGACCGCCAGATGCTCTACGAACAGATCCAGACGCGCCTGAGCCCCGGTGACGTGCGCGACCTCATCTTCGACCTGGAGCTCAACGAAAACGACGTCCTGGCCCCCGGCGAGCCGATGACGGCCACTGTCACTCGCCTCATGGACAACGCTGCGCACCAAGGGAAAATGGGCGCCCTTGCCCTCGCCGTCGAGCGCGTTCTCACCCCCATTCCCCCTGAAAATCTCCCGCGCCGCGAGAAGCTCAGCGTCGATTCGCCACCCACCGTACTCCGCCACTATCTCCTGGCCCACTACAGCCAGAACGAGATCGCCGGCATGGCCACTGCGTTGGACGTCGATTGGGAGCGGCTGGATAGTCGCAACAAGAGAACGTTGGCGCGCGAACTCCTCACCTACGTCAGCCGTCGCAATCGCCTCGACGAGTTGATAGCCCTGATCCGGGAACCCTCAGAGAGCGGAGGGAGCTGAGTCCAGCAACACCACGCCGGCCGGCGCCAACGCCATTCGGATCGACACCCCCACGGCGGGCATCACCTGCGCCGGCTCAAACTCCAGTTGCAGCGTCACGTCTTCCCCGACGCTGACCGTTGTCTGCTGGTAACGGCCGCGAAAGGAAACGGCTTCCACACGCCCGCTTACTACGTTGATGCCTTCCTCATCCTCCCCCAGTAGCCGGCCGGCGTCGGGACGCACCAACACGACGACCCGTTCTCCCCTCTTGCCCGGCGCCCCATCGGCCGCCACCTGCAACTCGCCCAGCGGCGTGTGCACCGTCGGCCGTTCTCGATCGGCGATCTCCCCGGCAAACAGATTCTCCATACCGATGAAGCGCGCAACAAATGGCGTCCGCGGCCGGCGATACAGTTCCGCCGGAACGTCTATCTGTTCAATCGCTCCGCGCCGGATGACGGCCACTCGATCCGCCACGGCAAAAGCCTCCGCCTGGTCGTGCGTAACGTAGACCGACGTGATCCCCTGCGCCCGCTCGCTCATCTCGTCCGCCTGCTTCAAAATCGATCGCAGTTCGCCCATCAGGCGTTCGCGCAGCGCCCGGTCCAACGCCCCCAGTGGCTCGTCCAGCAACAGCAGCCGCGGCGACGGTGCCAGCGCACGCGCCAGCGCCACCCGCTGCTGCTCTCCGCCGGACAGCTCGTGGATCGGCCGTTCCTGAAATCCTGCCATTCCCACAAGCGTCAACATCTCCTCCACCCGCGCCTCAATCCGTCCCCGTTCCCAACCGAGCATGCGCAATCCAAAAGCCACGTTATCCGCCACGTTCTTGTGCGGAAAGAGAGCGTAATCCTGGAACACCATCCCAAACCCACGCTCGTGCACGGGAATCTCCGTCAGGTCTTGCCCATCCAGAAGCAGTCGCCCCTGATCCGCCGTCTCCAATCCGGCAATAATGCGCAGCAGCGTCGTCTTGCCGCTGCCGCTCGGTCCCAACAGTGCCATGATTTCACCGGGCGGAATCTCCAGCGAGACGGCGCGCACCACCCGTTCCTGGTCAAACGCCTTATCAATATCGCGCAATTCTAACATTCGCCGTCTCTCTTTGCCTCGCTCAAAATTCCCCCACGTCGGCAAAACGGAATCGTTCAATCGCCAGGAAACCGGCCGCGCTCACCGCCATCAGAATCGTACTCAACGCCAGCGCCTGCCCGAAGAACAGCTCTCCCGGCCGTCCAAGATTGCGGGCAATGGCGATCGGCAGCGTGAGGAAGCCGCTGTTCGGACGAACGATGAAGCTCGTGGCCCCAAATTCCCCAATGCTGACCGTAAAGGCAAAAACGGCCGCCACCAATAACGCCCGGCCGACGATCGGCAGATCGACCTCGCGCCAGACACGGGTGGGCGACGCGCCCATCACGGTCGCTGCCTCGCGCAAGCTCGGCTTGATCCCCTGTAGCACCGGCAAAATGCTGCGCACGACGAACGGAAAGGCCACCAACGTGTGGGCGATCAATACCAACAATGGCGACGTGCGCAGCGTATCGTAAGTAACCACATATCCAAACCCCAGCGTCACGGCCGACGCGCCCAGCGGCAACATGAATACCGGATCCAGCCAGCGGCGCCAGCGCCCCGGCCGGGTCAACAGGCGCGCGCTGATCAACCCCAGGAAACCGGCGACCAGCACCGTCAGGAGCCCATAACCGATAGAATTGCGGACCGCCAGCAACGGCGGAATGTACGTAACGCTTCCCCGGCGCACGGTGGCCAGCGCCCGATAAAAAGCCAGAGTCAAACCGTCATCCCCGCTAATTGAGCGCAGTACCAGGGCCAACATCGGCGTCAATAAGAAGAAGAAGAGACCGGCGATCAGCGCGCCAACCACCGCCTTCTCCCGCAGTCCCTGGGGCCGGCGCACGTTCGCCTGCTGCGGCCGGAAATCCAGCGCCACGCTGCTCCGCCGCTGCAGGCGCGCGTACAGAGACATCAGCATAAACGTAAACACGATCTGCAACAGCGAAAGCACGGCCGCCACGTCCGGCCGCAAATAGGTGACATACTGCCGGTAGATTTCCGTCTCCAGCGTGCTGAACACCGGGCCGCCCAATAACAAAATCACGCCGAAACTGGTGAACGTAAAGAGGTAAATCAGCAAAGACGCCGCGATCAGCGGTGGGCGCAGCAGCGGCAGCGTCACCGTCCAGAAAGTACGGAGAGGAGAAGCCCCCAGCATCCGCGCCGCTTCCGACACACGCGGATTCACGTTCGCCCAAAAGCCACCGACCAGGCGCACGACGATGGTGACATTATAGAAAACGTGAGCCATCAAAATGATTGTCAGCGTCTGCTCCAACTGTAGCGGTGCCCGCTCCCGGTCCAACAACACCCTTAGCAAGTCGTTCACCGGGCCGGTAGGACCCAATAGGGCGCGAAAGGCCGTCGCTACCACCACCGTCGGCATGACGAATGGGACCGTCGTCAGGGCGCGCAAGAGAGATTTACCGGGAAAGACGTAGTGGGCAAACAGATAAGCGGCCGGCATCCCCAGCGCCAGCGTCAACGCTGTCGACACGGCCGCCTGCCAGATAGTAAACCAGAGGACGTCGGCGTAATAAGAGCGGGTTACGAGACGAACCAACGCGTCGGCCGTGATGCTCAGGCGTAGAATATTAGCCAGCGGGTAAAAGAAGAACGCCGTTAGGAACAGCAGCGGTCCAAGATAGAGCAGGCGCTGCACAAGGCGCAAAACAGCCGTTCGGCCATCGGCCGTCATCAAACACAGCCGCCGCGCACCACCAGCACCGGACAGGGCGCGTGGTCAACAACTTGTGCCGTCACGTTGTCCATCACCAGGTTGCGCAGAGACCCGCTCATCGGGCCGGGGCCGATGACGATCAGGTCGTAATCCCCCTTCTTCGCCTCCCGCAGAATCTCGTCCTGGGCCACGCCATGACGCAATTGTAACTCCGCTTTCACCCCCTCGCCGGCAAGATAGCGCGCCGCCTTCCGCAAATGCCCGGCCACCGGCGTATCCGTCTGCAGCAATTCCTCCAGGGTCTCTTCCATCGCCTCTAACCCTGTGTACATCGACGGAACCGGATTCGCGACGTGCAGCAACGTCACGTCCGCTTCCGCGGCCTTGGCCACCCGTGCCCCAACCGTAATCACGTCCTCATCGAGCTCACCGGCGGTAAAGAAAAGGATGCGTCCCAACCGCAGACGATCCTGATTCACCACGAGGACGCAGACCCGGGCTTCCTTCGCTACCCTGCGTGCCACCGGCCGTGCAAAGAGGCTGCGAAGGACGCTCATTCCCGTACGCGCGCCGACCACAATCAGATTATAGCCCTCAGCCTCCACCTCTTCGAGAATCTCGGCGGCCGGCTCGCCCTTGCGGATCTTCATGTCCACCGTCGGCGCCCCCAACAGCTCACCTGCCTGTGCCAGCCGGTGTTCCGCCTCGTCCTCCGTATCATCACCGACCATCACAGTCATCAGCGTTACCGGCGTCCGCTGCACGCCGGCCATCAGACCCCCAAAGTGGACGGTCGCCGCCGCGTGTGGGAGGTCACGTACACAGATCAACGTTTTCACGTGTTCCAATCTCCTGTCTACTCATTAATGGATACCGCCACCGCCGGTCAGGCCAAGGAGGCGGACGATCACCAGAATTGCGCCGATTAAAGGCAGAACAGAAAAGGCCAGCCGGATGCGCGGACCGGCAAAATAGCGGGTCGACACGGCGCCAATCTGTGCCCCGACGGCCGCCCCCGTTTGCATCACCAGTGCCATGAGAATGTCTACGTTGCCCTTCAACGCGTGGGTCAACGTCCCGAAACCGGCCGAAATGACAATCTCAAACAAGTCAGTGCCCACGGCAACGTGCGTCGGCATTCCAACCAGATAAACTAACATCGGCATGCGGATGAAGCCACCGCCTACGCCCAGAAAACCGGCGAGTACACCGGCAATCAACCCTACGCCGAGGACAACCCACAGAGATACCGACTCGATGCCCGACTGCGGAAATGAAATCATTGGCGGCAGACGTATCCCGTGCATCCGTTGAGTGATGCCGCGGAACGCCAACACATCTTCGACGTCTAGACTCTCTGTTCGAATCATGTTCAGAGCGCGGATGCTTTCCCATGCCGTAAATGCGCTGATCACCAACAGAATGACGATATAAGAAACGCCGACTACTCGATCGACGTTTCCCGCCACCTCCAAATACTCGATGAGGCGCGCGCCAATTTCCACCCCAACTACCGTGCCGATCACCATGATAAAGCCCAACCGGAAATCAACGTGACCCAGCGTGCGATGGCGCTTTGCCGCCACAATTGATTTGCCCGTCATGTGCGCCAGGTCAGTGCCTACGACGATGTTGATCGGCACCCCGGTCCAGAACAGGAGCGGACCGGCTAGGAAGCCGCCACCGACCCCAAAGAACCCGCCGAGCACGCCCACGACAAAGCCGATGCCCACCAGGAGGAGGGGGTCAACCGTTACGCCAGAAATTGGAAATTCCATCGGATGCTCCGTTACGAAGCTTAATGCGTCATTCTATTCCCGGGGATAGCTCCCTTCCGGAAAGGCACTGCTACTCTAGACGCTCCAACCCCAGGAGATTCACCAGGAATGAAGTGACCCATTCCAACACAACTCCCTGAGCCACAATCAGAATCAGCGCTGCCACCGCGTACAGTGGAAGGCTCGATTCGTAAAGCTCCATTAGCGGCTCGCCGAGAAAGCGCAGCACGGCCAGAAAATAGGCCACGACCAGCACGCCGTAAAGGATCATTTCCAGAATGAAGTTGCGTAACAGAGACCGGGGGTTTCCTTTCATACTTGTCCTCCTGTTCCCATTCTCTCTCTCTCTCCCTCCCCTATTTTATAGCTGACGAACAACTTGGCAACGAACTTCACGCTCAACGCCACCAACCCGGCCGCCCTCCGCTCCCCGCCCTCGGTCCCAACCCCTTTGTCCTCGTATCGCCCGTAACAGGGCTATCCATCTGCCTCCAAGACAGCTCCGTCGTAGAAACCGACACCCAGCGTTCCCGGGCCGGTATGTGTGCCCACCACCGGGCTCAATTCCCCCTGAATCAACTCGGCCGGGTCAAATTCGCCCCGTATCCGATCGCACAGAGCGTCTCCCTCATCCGGCACGGCCGCGTTGATCACTCCCATGTGCAGAGCCTCCGCACCGGCAGTCGCTTCGCGTATGGCCGACAGCATCTGCTCCACGGCCTTCCGCTTCGTCCGTACCGACGCCAGCGGTTCGATCTTGCCGTCCACCAGGTGCAACAACGGTTTGATCGAAAGCACCGAACCCAAAAACCGCCTGGCGCCACCTATGCGTCCCCCCTTGTGCAGATACTCTAGCGTATCCACCACAAATATGACCCGCGTGTGCGGCACCAGCTTCCGCGCCGTCTCCGCCACCTGATGGTAATCTTTCCCTTCCTCTGCCGCCCGCGCGGCCGCAATAGCGATGAGCCCCAACCCCAGCGACGCCGACCGCGAGTCGACGATTTCAATCGGAAAATCGGCCATCATCTCCCGCGCCGCGTTCGCCGAAGCGACGGTGCCGCTCAATTCGCTGGAGATAAACACACCGACGATGCTCTCTGCCTCCTCCGCCAACTCCTCAAAAAGCTCCAAGAAGCGGCCGGCCGAAGGCTGCGACGTCGTCGGCAACGCATCTGCTTCCGCCAGGCGCCGGTAGAATTCGTCCGTCGTAATCTCCACGCCGTCCAGCAGACTCTCCTCCCCCCAATGAAGATTCAACGGAATCATGTAGATCCCGTGCTGCTCCCGCAGCGCCTCAGGTAGAAAAGCTGAACTATCGGTGACAATCGCCACGCTCTTTTGTGCCATTTCCTCCTCCTCACAAAACAAACGTCGTAGCGACGATTATAAGTAGAAAGCCTACATTTTGGCCAATCCTCAGCGCTCCCCGTACTTTGTGGAACCGGCGCGCACTGCCGGGAGCCATTTACCGGCCCCCGGCAGAGCGGCCGCTGCTACCTGCTATCCCTCGCCCGGCCGCAGGCGCTGGGCCAGTTGTTCAAACAGACTATAGACGACGGGCACCACGATCAGCGTCAGTGCCGTGCTCACCAACAGACCGCCGATGACGGCCCGGGCCAGCTCGGAAGCGATGAGCGCACCGCCCTCCTCACTGGCCGCCAGCGGCAAGAGTGCCAGAACGGCCGTCAACGCCGTCATCCAGATCGGTCGCAGACGGGTCCGGCCGCCCTCTACCAATGCCTCGTAGGCGCTCAGCCCTCGCGCCCGGAGCTGCTGTACCAGTTCCATGAGCACAATGGCATTCGTCACCACAATGCCCACAAGCATCATCAGACCGATCATGGCCGAGATGCCAAGCACGCTGTTCGTGAGATAGAGGGCCAGCGCCGCCCCGACGAGGGCAAAGGGCAGGCTGAAGAGAATGGTAAACGGGTGGACCAGGCTGCGGAACGTGAGAGCCATGATCAGATACACGAGTATAACCGAGTACCCGATAGCCACGACCATGTTGCGGAACCCTTCAACCTGCTGCTCCGATTCAAACCCTTCCGTCACCTCAACGCCATCCGGCAAGCTCTCCAGCGCCTGCACGCGCTCCTTGGCCGCGTTCGTCACGCCCAACGTATTGTCTGTCTCCAGCTCGCCGCTGAAGCTAACCGCCGGCTGGCCGTCGATGCGCACAATTGTTTCGCCGCCACCCGCGGCCGCGTCTAGATTACTACTAATATTCGTTATGTCCGGCTGGCCGTCGCCATCCAGGTCGACGTCCGCCAGCGCTTGGCGCACGTCGTCGACGACTGTCTCCAGTTGTTCCGTCGATTCGCCCTTCAACGTCAGACTAAAGCCGCCGAATCCCGTTTGCGCCGCGGCCGAGACTGAAACGTTCTCCTCGTCAAAAGTCGCTTCGGCGCGCTCGCGCACTGCCCGTGTCAGCCTCTCCAGCTCATCCTGGTTCGTCACAGAAATCGTCAGGTTCGCCACGTTCTGGCTGATGCCACCACCGCCAAAGAACGCTTCAAACCCGCCTCCGCTGCCGATCTCTGTCTGTACTGTCTCGATTCCTTCAAGTTCCCGCAGCGATGCTTCGAATTCCTTCACCTGTTCGTCCGTCTCCAGCATCGACGTCGCCGGCGCCAGTTCCACACCCACGTTAATCGTCGGTTCGCCAATAGCCGGAATGAAGCTCTGCGGCAATTGACCCAGCAGCAAGAGGCTACCTCCAAAGATGACAAAAGCGATGAGCAACGTCAGGAATCGGTTATGCAACGCCCACTCCAGGAGCGGCGTATACCAGCGCTGCATCCACGTCTCCTGCTGTGGCGGCAGGTGCTCCTTGCGAATGAGGAGAAAGGCCAGCGCCGGCACCACCGTAATGGCGACGACAAAGCTCGCGGCCAGCGCGTACGTCACGGCAAGACCGAAGGGTAAGAAGAAGGAGCCGATCAGTCCGCCGATGAGGCCAAGGGGCAGAAAGACGGCAATCGTCGTCGCCGTCGAAGAAAAGATGGCGATAGCCACTTCCCGAGTGCCGGCGAGCACGGCCTTCCTGGGATCGTCACCGGTCTGTACAAAACGGTAAACGTTTTCCAGAACGACAATTGAATCGTCTACGACGCGCCCAACCGCCACCGTGAGCCCGCTGAGCGTCATGATGTTCAGCGTCACCTCCTCCGGGAACAACCGGGCAATAAAGGTCAACACGCTGCTATCACTTGACTGTGCCACATTCTGCATCCAGACTCCCATCGTCGGCGGCACCCAACGCATAAGCAGGAAAGCGGCAAAGACGGAGAGCGGGATACTGACGGCCGTCACCGCCGTCGAGCGCCAGCTCAGGACTACACGCCCGTTTACCCGACCGCTGAGGAAGATGAGGATAATGACAACGGCAAACGCCGCACCTAAAATGCCTTCTCGCGAAACACCCTCAATCGAATCCTCAATGAACGTTGCCTGTTCAAACACCAGAGCCGTATTCACCTCCGTGCCCTGCGCCGACTGGCTCTCGCTAAACGCTTCCAGGGCATCGAAGATCTCGTGGGCCACGGTCACCGTGTTCGCGTCACCCGCCTTAAAGACGTTGACGATCAGCGCGGGATCGCCGTCAGTGCGCGTAATCGTCGCTTCCGGCACGAAAGCCTCTGCCTCGCCCGCAGCCACCGCCTCCAGCCGCGCCGTCAGTTCCTCGCCAAACGCTTCCGGATAATTCTCCAGGAGGAACGTCAGCGTCTCCGGCGACATCATCTCCAGCACGGCCGGCGACAGATTCTCCACGAACCCATCCTCATTTTCGGCCAGGTACGCCATCACCTCCGGTGTCAGCGCTCTCATCCACGCGGCCGGATCCTCCACGTTCGGTGACGTGGGCAGCGCATTCAACAGTTGCGCTCCGCTCACGCCAAAATCATTGAACAGGATATCGCTGGCATCCTCAAAAGTGACCTGACCCTGCGGATCCGGCTCCGTCCACGGCTCCTGAAGCGGAGGCGCTTCGCCTGCTGCTGCCTCGGCTTCCGCTTCCTGCTCCGCTTCTTGCGCCGCTTCTTGCTCCGCCAGCGCGCCCGCGCCACCGTACTCGGACGCTAGTTCATCCAGATCGGCCCGCAACGCTTCGTCCAGGCCTTCGACAAAGTCCGGCGGCAACAGCGCAATCGACTCCGGCGGCAATCGGCGCAGATTTTCCTCCGTCAGCAAGTTCAGAAACTGCGTCCCCTGGGGAACTGCCGTCAACTGCCGCATCAGGTCCGGGGTAATGTCGTCGGCCGTCTCCAGCTCTACCCCGAAGTTCGCCGCTGCCTGTACGAGCACGTCCGGCAGTCGCGCGGGATCCGGGGTCGCAGTCGGCTCAGCTTCCTCTTCGCCAGCACCTTCCGCTTCAGTTCCCTCTTGCTCCGTCACATACTGCTGGTACCGTGCGGCGCTGATGGTCAACGTCTGCTGCACCCCTTCGTCCAGTGTCGACACGTAATCGGCCGGCAGCGCTGCCTGCGCCTCCGGTGAAAGGGCCAGCACCATCTCCGGCGTCAGATCCTCGAGCAGCTGCGGCGCTGCGCCGGCAACACCAGCCACGACCTCTGGCGTCACGTCAGCCGTCGTCTCCAGCGTCTGCCCCATCTGCTCCGCAGCCGCCGTCCACGATGCCGGCAGGGGCACCGGTTCTGACTCCGCATCCGTGCCCGCCGCGACGATGGCCTGCAACTGCGAGCGCAATACCGGGTCCATCGTCTCGGCCACTTCCGGTAGCGCCAGCGCGAGGGCGGCCGGGTCCAACGCCCGCCACATCTCCGGTTCCAGGTCGCCCAGCAACTGCGGGGCCATCTCCAGAATGCCGCCCATCACTTCCGGCGTCACGTCAGCCGTCGTCTCCAGGGACATGCCGGCGGCTTCGCCGGCCGCCATCCACGACTCCGGTAACGCCACCGGTTCTACCTCCGGCCCTTCACTCTCCGCCGTCTCCGCTTCTTGCGCCGCTTCCTGCGCCGCTTCCTGCGCCGCCAGCGCACCCGCGCCCCCATACTCAGCCGCCAGTTCGTCTAGATCCGCCCGCAATGCATCGTCCAGACCGTCGACAAACTCTGGCGGCAGTAGAGCGATGGATTCCGGCGGCAAGTGACGCAGATTGTCCTCCGTCAACATCCCCAGAAACTGAGAAGCCTGTGGAAAGGCGTTGAGCTGGCGCATCATGTCCGGCGTCAGATCCTCCGCGGACTCGATCTCAAAGCCGGCCGCGGCCGCGCCCTGGATAAGGGGCTCCGGCAGCCGCGCCGGGTCTGGCGTCGCCGTCGGTTCGGCCGTTGCCGTCGGCTCGGCCGTCGCCGTCGGTTCCGCTTCCACTGCCGCCGCTTCATCAGGAGAGGCCTCTTCCGACCCAGTAGCCTCGCCCGGCAGCTCTTGCCCTCCGCTGACTTGCACTTCGCTCACCGCGGCAATATCGGTCAGTTGAGGGCGTAACTCCTCTTCAACGACTGTTTTTAACTCGGGTAGCGACAGATCCGGCGAAGAGACACTCGCCGAAACGACTGGCAGATCAGTGAAACTAAAATTCAACACCTGGGGCGTATCCATTTCCGGCGGCAGTTCAATCGCGGCCACAGCGTCCTCAATGTCGGCCACTATCCGTTCCTGATCTAGCCCAAAATTGTTGCGTACGATAACAAAGGCAAAGTTCGCACTGGTGGTCGACTCGACGTTGACCACGCCGTCAATCGTCGCCAATTCTTCTTCCAGCGGGATGGTTACCCCTTCCAAAAACGCTTCGGACGTCTCCGCCTCAGACCACTGGGCCACGACCACCGTCTGCGGAAACTCTATTCGTGGCAATAGCTCCAGGTTCAAATCTAACGCAGCAAAGACGCCGGCGACGAGGACGGCAACGGCCAGACCAATCGTCACCCATTTAAAGCGCAACGATAGCCGCGTCACGCGATCAAAAAAGGCTTCAACCATTTTGTTCTCCTGAATTCATCCATCCAAAGTTTGAAAAGGGCTGCCTATCGCCGGTCAACCCTCACGTAGCAGTTCAAACGTCTCTTCCAATTGTCTCGCCAGACGTCGACAGACTTCGGGTTTCATCTCTAAAAGCAGTTGCTGGTAATGACGCACGTGCGTCAGCAGTTCCTGAGCCCATTTCTCGTCGCTCTGCACCTCGTCTGCCAGAATGCCCAGGGCAAAACCGCCCAGTAACGTCAGATTGGCGCGACATGTCTCCTCGGCCGCGGGCAGCAATTCGCCCAGGTAATCCAACAACAGTTGCCGGCTGGCTCGCCGCCGCAAGCGCAAGGCAATGACCGTCATCACTTCCACGCAGTAGCGTACGGACTCCGGCACGTCAGGCGGTACTCTAGCAAGCATCTCCTCCGCCACACCGCTCTCCACCATCGGCTGGGTAGATGCGCTCCGAACACGAGCCATAATATGTTCTTTAACCGACTCCCAATCCTCACCCCCCACCTCTTCGGTCAACCGCGCCATTAACCGGTGCGCCCGCTGCGTCGGCTGGTACACGACCTCCGAACGACCCGGGCCCGACTTATCCTCCGCAAGCTGGTAAGCCGACTTGGCAAACCCCTTCTCCTCCAACAGGCGCAACATATCGTATGCCGTAAACCGGCTCACTCCGAGCCGTTCCGCCAGCACCGAATAGTGCAACGGCTCTTGTTGCTCATGATAGAGGTCGAGAAGAATGCGCAGGAACTCTTCCTGCCGGCGTGTCAAATCCATATTCCAAAAAAACCCAAAAAACCAATTTTTCGTGAAAAATAATAGGCGCTCAGGTCCCGCCTGTCAAGTTTCAGCCCCTCCCCTCTTGGCATTATCTCATAAAGGGGACACGGAGTTCGGCAAATCGTCAACGAGCCGAACTCCGTGCAAGATATCTTACGCCGTCTCTAACGCTCCCTCTTCCAGCGGTTGGCGCTCGCCACAATTCGTGCACTCCGCCTGTTTCTTGGTCGCCTGTACCATCAAGCCACCACAATTCGGGCACTTCTGTGGAACCGGCCGTTTCCAACTCGTCCAATCACAGTCCGGATAATTGGCGCAACCGTAGAAGGTACGCCCCCGGCGCGTTCGCTTTACGACCAGGTCACCGCCGCACTGCGGGCAGGTTACGCCAATCTTCTCCAGCACCTGCTCCGTATACCGGCACTTGGGGAAGTTGCTACAGCCAATGAATTTTCCGTAACGACCGTGACGATAAAGCAGGTCGCCGCCACACTTGGGGCAGGCCCGCCCCACTGGCTCTGGATCCTTTCTGACCTTCACCTCCGGCATGTCCGTTTCCGCCACTTCTAGATTCTTAGCAAAATCGTCGTAAAATTCGGCCACGACGGGCACCCACGGTTTTCCCTCGGCGATTTCGTCCAGTTCATCTTCCATGCGCGCCGTAAAGTCCACGGACATCACGTTGGGAAAATACTCCACGAGCAGATCGTTGACCACTTCGCCCGTCTTCGTCGGCACCAGCCGCTTGTCCTTCATTTCGACGTAACCCCGCTTCTGAATCGTGGAAATGATCGAGGCATAGGTACTCGGCCGGCCAATACCATTCTGCTCGAGTTCCTTGACCAGCGTCGCCTCGCTGAAGCGCGGGGGCGGCTGCGTAAAGTGCTGGTTGGGCAGAAGTTCCAACAAATCCAACGTCTCGCCCTCGTCCAGGTCGGTGGGCACCTCCACTTCGGCGTCCTCGGGCCGATCGTCCGGCTCCGTCTCCTCGTAGAGCGCCAGGAAGCCGGGGAAGCGTAGCGTAGAGCCCGTCGCCCGGAACAGGTACGGCCGTTTCGCCGGGTCGGTACCAGGATCGCCAGCGTGAATGTCCACCGAAACCGTGTCGTACAATGCGTTTGACATCTGGCTCGCCACGAAGCGATTCCAGATCAATTCATACAGCCGGTATTGGTCACGCGACAGATATTGTTTCACCTTCTTCGGCGTGCGCCAGACCGACGTCGGCCGGATGGCCTCGTGCGCCTCCTGTGCCAGCTTCGACTTAGTCTGGTGTTGACGCGGCGACTCCGGCCTGTACTCTTCGCCAAACGCCTCGGCGATATATTTACGTGCATCACGCTGCGCCTCTTTCGAGACCGCTACACTGTCCGTACGCATGTAGGTAATGAGACCTTCGGTTCCTTCTTCGCCCAGATCCACACCTTCGTAAAGCTGCTGGGCCACGCGCATTGTCTTGTTTGTCCCGAAGTTAATATGGCGCGACGCTTCCTGCTGCATCGTGCTCGTCGTAAACGGAGCGGCCGGGCGGCGACGGCGCTGCCCTAACCGGACTTCGGTTACCGTCCACTCCCCCTTCTCCAACGCTTCCACGTGCGGACGAACTTCCTCTTCCGAAGAGAGGTCAACGTCTTCGCCGTCTAATTTGTGCAGCTTCGCCGTGAAGAACGGTCGGGGCTCTTCTCCACGCTCCTGCTCCCGGCTCAGCTCTGCTTCAATCGACCAGTACTCTTCTGGATCAAAGGCGTCAATCTCCCGCTCCCGTTCGACGACCAGCCGCACGGCCACCGACTGGACCCGGCCCGCCGAGAGGCGGCCGCGCACCTTTTTCCATAGAAGCGGGCTCAATTTGTACCCAACAAGACGGTCCAGGATCCGGCGCGCCTGCTGGGCGTCCACGCGGTCCATATCAATCTCCCGCGGCTGCTCGAACGCCGCCTGTACCGCCGGCTTCGTGATCTCCTGGAACACTACCCGTTTCGTGCGCTCCGGCTCCAGGTCGGCCGCTTCCTGTACGTGCCAGGCAATCGCCTCCCCTTCCCGGTCAGGGTCTGTCGCCAGATAGATTTCCTTCGCGCCGGAAGCCGCCTTCTTCAGTTCCTTTACGGTGTCCCGTTTCTCGTTCGGCACCCGGTAGCGCGGCTCAAAATCATTTTCCACGTCCACGCTCAGGCGTGACTTCAACAGGTCGCGAATGTGACCCACACTCGACTTCACTTTGTAGCCTCTGCCCAAATAACGGCCGATGGTGCGCGCCTTGGCCGGCGACTCGACGATGACCAGCTTGCCCGAACGTTTATTATTGGACCCCTTCTTGGACCCCTTCTTGGACCCCTTCTTGGACCCCTTCTTGGACCTCTTCTTCGACGACTTCCTCGTCACCTTCGGCTTTGGAAGCCCCTCGTGTAACGGCGTATAGCCCATGCGGTAAATCGTGCCGCCACAGACGGGGCAAGTCCCCCGCGTGCCCGGCGAACCGCTGGCCGAATATTCCGCTTGCGGATCCTGCAGGATCCGCTTTTCCTTACACTTGACGCAATAGCCTTCTAACTGAAGCTCCTCACTATTCGACATGCGTGCTCTTTCGCTCTCCTGTTAACTAAACTGTTCTAATTCGCTATCCTGGAGGTCATTCACCAATTGTTTGACCTCCGGGATCCGATCCTTGTGTACCACGAGAATGGCGTCTTTTGTATTGACGACGATCATGCCGTCGAGGCCAATAACGGCCAGCAGCTTATCGGATTCCTCGTTAACGAGCAAACTGTCCTGGGTATCACGAGCCAACACCAACCCATCGGTTACATTCTCTTCCGGTCCCGAGGCCAACGCTTCTTTGAGCGCATAAAGCGTCCCCGGATCGCTCCATCCCATCTCGCCGTGGAGGACCATCGCCTGCTCCGGCGCCACGTGCGTTAGAATGGCATCGTCAAAACTGATAACGTCCATCTGCGGGTAGACGCGGTGCAGCACCTCTTCGTACGCTTCCTGCCCAATGGCCGCTTCAATTTCCTCAATCTGTGCCGCCATCTCCGGCCGATGCTCCCGGTAGAGGTCACGCACGAAACCGACCGTCGTGACGAAGTAACCGGTGTTCCATACATACTGCCCGCTCTCGAACATTTCCTCCGCCTCTTCGCGCGGCGGCCGGTAGCGCCACGTCTCAAAAGCGTAAGCCGGCCGCCCATTAGCCGTTCTTTTCTGCTCGCCCAGGCCGATCCAGCCCAGATTCTCATTGGCAAAGCGCGGTGTTTCTCCGATGAAGATAATGCCGGCGTCGTCCTGGGCCAGCAACGTCTCGGCCGTCTGCAATAGCTCCAGGAACGTCTCCGTGTCCGTCATGTAATTATCGCCCCAGAGAATGGTAACGGGCTCCGCCTCGGCGGCCCCGCCGGCCGCCAGGTGAGCCAACGAGAGGCCCACGGCCGGGGCCAGATCTCGCCGCACCGGTTCTCCGATAATATTCTCCGGTGGCAACTCCGGAAGCTGCTCGCGTACTGTCTCCTGGTAACGCTCATTCGTCGAGATGTAGATGTTTTCCGCGCCATACGAACCACGCACGCGGTCCACTGCCATCTGCAGCGTCGAACGCTCACCCAGCAACGGTTCGAACTGTTTCGGCGAATGCTTGCGGCTGATAGGCCACAAACGACGCCCCGTCCCTCCGGCAAAAATGATAATCTTCATCTTACTTTTCCTTCTTATTCCTTTCACCGCAATCGAGGCCCAACCGGCAGCCACCAACTAACGGCCCCGGCTGCAGCCTCGACGACAGCAGCGTACGCTAACTTCGAACTGGCGCGCGTTCAATCCGCATCTATCATAACGCGCCACCGTAAAAATTTCGTTTTATCCGGTTCCCGCCTCGTAAACAGGTTCCGATTCACGTATGAGCACGTACTTCATCCCGCCCACCTGTTGCACCACGCCCTTTAGCTCCATCATCGCCAGCGTACTGCTGACCTCGGCGCTCGGCAACCCCGATGCCCGACTCAATTCGTCAACGTGCATTGGCTGCGGCGAAAGGTGCTCCAGCAGTGCAGCCTCTTCCGCCGACTCTGGCAAAAACGTCTGCGCCGCTGCCTGTTGGGGAACCATCGTCAGGTTCAGCTCTTCCAGCACGTCCTCGACGCTCGTTACCAGCTTGGCCCCCTGTTGGATGAGCCAGTTCGTCCCTTTGCTCGCCCGGCTGTTGATGTTTCCCGGTACGGCGAAGACTTCACGATTCTGCTCCAGGGCAAAGTCGGCCGTGATTAGCGCCCCGCTGCGTTCACCTGCCTCAATGACAATGGTCCCCAAAGAGAGACCGCTGATCACGCGATTACGCGGCGGAAAATTCTTTGCTTCAGGCGGCGCCCCCAGCGCATATTCGGAAAGGATGGCTCCTCTTCCTTCCACTACGATCTTACGCGCCAAGTCACGGTTTTCCGGCGGGTAAATGATGTCCGGTCCCGATCCCAGGACGGCAATCGTCCGGCCACTCTGCTCCAAAGCTACCTGGTGAGCGATGGCGTCAATGCCTCGCGCCAGCCCGCTGACGATGGTCACTTGATGGCGGACCAGCCCACTGACCAGTTTGCGCGTCACCTGGCGCCCGTAAGCCGTCAGGCGCCGTGTGCCAACCACCGCCACTGCCCAGCGATCGACTTCTTCCAGTTCACCCGTCACGTAGAGCACGGGCGGCGCACTTGGAATCTCCCGCAGATAACGAGGATAATCCTCCGACGCCCACGTCAGCACTTTAAGTCCGGCTTCTTCCACCTCCGCCTGATAGGCGTCCAGGTCGACGTCGTCTCGAGTCTCGAAGAAGGTGGCAATCGCCCGCCGGTCAATACCGATTTTCTCCAACTGCGTCTTATTCGCCCGCCACGCAGCACCCAGATCGCCAAAATAATCGAGTAATGCCTGCAACTTGGCAGGGCCAATCCCCTTGACCAGGTTGAATCCCAGCCAATATTTCAAATCACTCATGGGGGTAACAATAAAGGCTCGGGGGACCGGTGTCAAGTCCTCACCGGTAGCCTCAGACTCAGATCAGCCCCTCCAGCAAATGGACGACCATGCGCCCCTCCGCCACGTCCACCTCCTGCACCACTTCGGTGATGTTTGGCAAGAGCACCTCTCCCTGTGGACCCTGAACCACGAAAACCTCGTTGGCCCCTGTCTCCAGAATCTCTGTTAGCTGGCCCAAATAAACGTCCTGGTCCGTATAGATCTCCAGGCCCTCTAATTGGTAATGGTAGTGCTCCCCTTCTTCCAGGGGCAGAGCCTCCTCTCCCGGCACCATGAGCCATGCACCGCGTAACGCCTCGACGTCGCTGCGGGTTTCGTACCGGTCCAGCTTGAGCAAAGCATATCCCTGGTGGAACCGAACCCCTTTTACAGGCACCGGGCGTGGATCAGGATCGTCCGGCCTGCGGCTCATATAAACGACGTCCAGCCAGGTGAAGCGTTCGGGTAGTTCGGTGTAGATCTCAACCCGAACTTCCCCGCGCACGCCATGCGGTCGCGCTACTCGACCGATGACCAGGAAACGCGGTTCATCCGCCGCCTCCTGCTGGCCCCGCCGGTTCAAATCCCGCCGGTTATGTCTTTTCCGACCCTTCAAAGGCTCACCTGTACCCCGTGCTGAAGAAAGACGCTCAATCCACCACGTCCAGTCGCACGCGCGTGTCCTTCTGCTCGGCCGCGACGTCCACCAGCGAACGCATGGCATTCACGATTCGGCCGCCCTTGCCGATTACCCGCCCCATATCGTCATCGGCTACACGCAGTTCCAGAACCTTGCCCGAACGGCCGCGCACTTCCCGGACTTCCACACTTTCCGGATCATCTACAAGGGATTCCGCCATATATCGAACCAGTTCTTCCATAACGAACTCTTTCCCGCTTCCTTTCGTTTACTCGTTTACTCTTCTTCGCCAACAACCTCGGCGACGGCCTCTTCCACAGCCTCGGGGAGCTCCTCAGCCGCTTCGGCAACAGGCTCCTCCGCTTCTTCCACGTCGTCAGCCTCTGCGGCCTCTTCTGCCTCGGCCGCTTCCACGTCCGTCTCTTCACCTTCATATTCAGCCACCAGCGACTCTAGCGGTTCGCCGGCGTGCAGTCGCTTCAGACGCTCCAGCGTTCCCTGCTTCTTCAACAGGTCACGAACCGCGTCAGTCGGTTGCGCGCCAACGCTTAGCCAGTAAAGGGCGCGCCCTTCATTTATTTTGTAAGTGCTCGGGTCGGTCAGGGGCGTGTAATGGCCAATACTCTCCACAATGCGGCCGTCGCGCGGGGCCTCGATGTCGGCCACTACCACGCGAAAATGCGCTTGCTTTTTCTTCCCAACACGACTTAGACGAATTCGAAGCATATTTTATCTCCAGATAGGGTTTTCATTTACAATGATACGAATTGTTGAACGTTAAGCTCTTGAACTTCCGGTAATTTGAGGATAATCGTTCGCCGGCTCTCTCCGAAATAAGGCTGGCAAACGGCCAATAGGCATGGTTTGGTAAAGAACGCTGCTTATCTGAAACCGCCGAACAAATTGGCAAGACCGCGCCGGCCGCGACCGCTTTTAAGCTGCTTCATCATCCGCTGCATATCGCGGAACTGTCGCAGCAGCGCATTAACGTCCTGCACGCTCGTGCCAGAACCGGCCGCAATCCGGCGTTTACGGCTGGCCTTAAGGATCTTCGGATGGCGGCGCTCTTTCGGCGTCATCGAGCGAATGATTGCCTCGACGCGCTTCAGCTCGTGCTCAGCATCCTGCCAATCCACGTCGCCGGCCATCTGATTCATACCTGGAATCATCTCCATCAACTGCCCGATCGGGCCCAGCTTCTTAATCTGCTGCATCTGTTTGAGGAAATCTTCCAGCGTAAATTCGCCGGCCATCAACTTCTCGCCGGCCCGCCGCGCCTCTTCCTCATCCATCTCGCGCTCCGCCCGTTCGATAAGGGTCAGTACGTCGCCCATACCCAGGATGCGGCTGGCCATACGGTCCGGGTGGAAAACCTCCAACGCGTCCAGCTTTTCACCGGTGCCCAGGAATTTAATTGGCACCGACGTCACTTCGCGCATTGAGATCGCCGCGCCGCCGCGGGCATCGCCGTCGATCTTGGTCATGATCAGACCGGTGACGTCCACCGCCTCGTCGAAGTCGGTGGCCACACGAACGGCCTCCTGGCCGGTCATTGCATCGGCCACCAGCAACGTTTCAATGGGATCGACTTCGGCCTTGATCGCCTTGATCTCGTCCATCATCATCTCGTCGATGTTCAGACGACCGGCCGTATCAATGAGTACAGTCGTCAGGCCCTGATTCTGCGCCTGACGGAGCGCGCTCTTTGCCAGTTGCGGCGGATCGGCGTCCACCCCTTCGCTGTAAACGGGGATGTCAAGCTGACGACCCAAGGTCTCCAGCTGGTCTATGGCCGCCGGACGATAGACGTCGGCCGCCACGAGCAAAGGACGGCGCCCCTCGCGACGCAGATGCAACGCCAGCTTGGCCGCCGTCGTCGTCTTACCCGAGCCCTGCAGTCCCACCAGCATAATCACGGCCGGCGACTGCATGCCCAGGTTCAGGCGTCCGGGCTCGCCCAGCGTGTTGATCAGTTCGTCATGAACGATCTTCACCACTTGCTGGCCCGGCGTCAGGCTGCTCATCACTTCCTCGCCCACGGCACGCTCGCGCACCCGTTTGACGAATTGCTTGACAACCTTGAAATTGACGTCCGCTTCCAGCAGCGCCAAGCGTACCTCGCGCATTGCCTGATCGACGTCGGCTTCCGTCAGCTTGCCGCGCCGCTGCAAATTATCGAAAACAGACTGTAGTCGGTTTCCTAAGGACTCAAACACCCGATTTTTCCTTCACTCGACAGGAATAAAAACGTGGTCTCGCCACAAACCTATTAATTCTAACGCAGCGAGACCACGCAGTCAAACTTCGAGACGCCTGCTGAAAGGGTTAACCAGAACGCTACGGTCGCCCCATCCCTCAGGATCAAGCGTCGCCGGCAAACTCCGCCATCGCCTCCGCCTTTTCGCGCAGCAGCGGCGCACGATCTGTGTTTTCCCACGGCGCGTCGATATCTTCCCGGCCGAAATGGCCGTACGCAGCCGTCGCCTGGTAAATCGGCCGCCGCAGATCCAGGTCGCGAATGATGGCTCCCGGCCGCAAGTCGAAGGTGTCCTGAATCAGCTCCACCAGCTTTTCGCCCGGCAGACGGCCCGTACCGAAGGTCTCGACGTTGACGCTCAACGGTTCCGCGACGCCAATCGCGTAAGCCACCTGCACCTCACACCGGTCGGCCAAACCCGCAGCGACGACGTTCTTGGCCACCCAGCGCGCCGCATACGTGGCGCTTCGGTCTACTTTCGTCGGATCCTTACCGCTGAATGCGCCGCCCCCATGCCGGCCCATACCACCATACGTATCGACGATGATCTTGCGACCGGTCAGCCCGGCGTCGCCCATGGGGCCACCGATGACAAAACGGCCGGTCGGGTTGACAAAAATGCGCAAATCGTCGTCTACTAGATCCGGTGGTAACACCGGCTTAATCACGTGCTCGATGATCCCCTGGCGGATCGTTTCCTCGTCCACGTCCGGCGTGTGCTGCGTACTCACCAGCACCGTATGCACGCGGCGCGGTTTGCCATAGCTATACTCCACCGTCACCTGCGCTTTGCCGTCCGGCCGCAGCCAGGCCAGGCCGCCTTCTCGGCGCACCGTCGTCAGCCGGCGCGTCAGGCCATGCGCCAGATGGATGGGCAACGGCATCAACGTCTCTGTCTCGTTACAGGCAAAGCCGAACATCATGCCCTGGTCGCCGGCGCCGATGGCGTTAATCTCCGCCTCCTCGTCGCCGTTCTTGCGGTACTCCAGCGCCCGATCCACGCCTTGGGCAATATCCGGGCTTTGCGAAGCGATAGCCACCTGAACGCCACACGTCTTGCCGTCAAACCCCTTTTCGCTACTGTCGTAGCCGATCTCGGTCACCACCTGGCGCACCAGTTCGTCGACGTTGACGAAAGCGTCTGTGGTCACCTCGCCCATCACAATAATGAAGCCGGTCTTGGCGGCCGTCTCACAAGCGACGCGCCCCATCGGATCCTGCTCCAGCACCGCATCCAAAAACGCATCGCTGATCTGGTCACACATCTTGTCCGGATGCCCCTCAGTCACCGACTCAGAAGTAAACAGCAACCGGGGCGTCGTCATAAACGTTGTACTCATGATTTTTCAATCCTCCCAATAGCAGGCATCTCTTTCACACGCCTCAATTTCCGGAAAGCGCGCCGGCCGGCGGCCACGTCGCTATCTCGATTCTATGTTCTCGGGAAGAGGACGGTTCCAGCACAACCTCTCCGGGAAAAGAAAAAGCCTCTTGGCAGACAAGAGGCCCCTTTGCGCGGGTGTTTTTCCTCCTATCTTCCAGCATCCGCTGTCGGAGTTAGCACCTTTCCCAGTCGCGGGTGGTTGCTGCAGCTTCACCGGGCCGATCCCTCTGCTGCTCTGGATAAGAGTATGCACTTTTTAATTTGGCAATGAGTATATCTCTTTCGCCGTCACTGTCAAACCTCCACCACACAAGTCGCACCTACTCCCACTTCTCCGCCGGTTCTGGCATGCCCAGAATGTGATAGCCAGCATCGACGTACACGACTTCACCGGTAACGCCGCTGCTCAGATCGCTGCACAGCCAAAGCGCCGTTTGTCCCACTTCTTCCTGGTCAACGTTACGTCGCAGCGGCGCGCGCTCCTCGACGTAATGGAGCATTTTGCGAAAGCCGGAAATACCGGCCGCGGACAACGTCTTAATCGGCCCCGCGGAAATCGCGTTGACCCGCACGTTGTCCGGCCCCAAATCGGCCGCCAGATAACGCACGCTCGCCTCCAACGCTGCCTTGGCCACCCCCATCACGTTGTAATGGGGCACTGCCTTCTCCGCCCCATAATACGTCATCGTCAACACGCTGCCCCCCCGAGACATTAGAGGCAGCGCCGCGCGCGTCAGCGCCACCAGGCTATAGGCGCTGACGTCCATCGCCAGCTTAAATCCTTCTCGGCTCGTGTCCACAAAACGGCCGGTCAGGTCCTTTTGTTGTGCGTAGGCGATGGCGTGCACCAGAATGTCGATCTCGCCAAACGCATCCTCCGCTTTCTCGAACACCGCTTCGATTTCCTCGTCCTTGGTCACGTCACACTTCTCTACGAAATCAACGCCTAGCGACTCCGCCAGCGGCCGTACCCGCCGCTCCAACTGGGGCAGACCATAGCTGAATCCCAGCTCCGCTCCATGTTCGTGCAGCGCCTGGGCGATCCCCCAGGCAATCGAGCGATGGTTGGCAATACCAAAAACGAGTCCCCTCTTCCCTTCCAAAATTTTCGCCATAAAGACAACCTCCCTTATTCCTACGTCAAAGTCAACGGCCTACCGGGAGACAAAGGCATTATCCCGGATCCAATAGCGCCAGGGCACGGACCGCCACGGCTCCGGCACGTTGTCAATGCCCACGCGCGGGCCGCTCATCATGGCGTCCTCGGCCACAGCCGGGCCGTCCTCTATCCATACAACACCGTCAGGTGCACAAAGATTCGCCCCGTTCAGTTCACCGTCAATAGCCAGCGCCTGCGTCAGCTTCGCCGGCCCGTCCGTCCACTCCCGGCGCGGCCGGCGGCGCCGGTCAGCCATCAGCCCCTCGCCCTCCAACGGTTCTAGAGCGCGGACCAACACGGCGTTTGCCTCCCCTTTCCGGCCGGTCACGACGTTGAACAACCAATGCATGCCGTAAGTGAAGTAAACGTAAGCATACCCGGCCGGGCCAAACATCACGGCATTACGCGCCGTAGGCCGTCCCTCGTTCGCCGCGCCGTGGCAGGCCAGATCAGGTTCCTCACTATCACAATAGGCTTCCGTCTCGACAATCATACCGGCCACCCGCCGATCGTCCAGCAAGCGCACAAGCCGCTTGCCCAGCAGAGAGTGTGCCACCTCCCGAGCCGGTCGCGCGTAGAAAGTCCGCGACAATCTATCCATGGCCCAACCATAAGCCCCCGCGCGGTCCCGTGCAAACTGAGCGACGTTGGCGACCACAGTGCGACCGGCTACAATCTGCTGCCGGCGGCAAGAAACAAGTCAAGCGCAAGGAGGTTGCTCCATGTCTCGATTCACCGACAACGTCGTCCTCATCACCGGCTCCGGCCGCGGCATCGGCCGGAACATCGCCTTGCGTTTCGCGCGCGAAGGCGCCCACGTCGTCGTCAACTTCTTCCGCAACCGCGACCCGGCCGAGGCCACGGCCGCCGAGATTCGCGACCTCGGCCGGCGCGCCCTGGTCGTCAAGGCCAACGTCGGCGACCTGGAAGATTTAGACCGCCTCTATCGTGAAATCGAAGAGGCCTTCGGCGGCCTCGACATACTCGTGCACAATGCAGCCTCCGGTTACAACCGGCCGGCCATGGAACAAAGGGCCAAAGGATGGGATTGGACGATGAACATCAACGCCCGCTCCCTCCTCTTTGGAGCGCAGCACGCCGTCCGCCTCATGCAGGGTCGCGGCGGCGGGGCCATCGTCGCCCTCTCCAGCCTCGGCGCCGTGCGTGTCATGGAAGAGTATGTCCTCGTCGGTACCTCCAAGGCTGCCCTGGAAGCCCTCGTCCGCTATCTGGGCGTCGAGCTGGCCCCGCAGAACGTTCGCGTCAACGCCGTCTCCCCCGGCGTCGTTCTCACCGAGGCCCTCGAACACTTCGCTACGTTCCGCGACGAGGGGCAGGATTTGGTAGACGAAGTGTTACAACGAACGCCGGCCGGCCGCCTCTGCACTCCGGAAGATGTGGCCGACGTCGTCACCTATCTGTGCACGCCGGACGCTTCCATGATTGCCGGCCAGACCATCGTCGTCGACGGCGGCTATTCGCTCCTCGCTCGCTAAGCTCCTCAACTCATTGAGTGTCCTGTCGGGGCGTGACAGCCGTTGCCCCGCTAATGCGACCGCTATACAATCAAACGTGGCGACATTCTCACCATCACTGAGTCACGCGTGAGGGCACAACCATGTCCAAGCAAAATCGTAGCACCCGTCTCCCGCTCCTGGCGCTCCTCATCCTGGCCATCCTTCTCTACTTTTACGGCGAAGCGTGGCTGCGCGCCCTCCTCCTCTATCTTTCGGCCGCCGGCTGGGCTCGGCGGTTGGTCACCAGCTTTCCGCCGGCCTGGTACGTCGCCAGTCGCTTCGTCGCAGGCGAGACGATTGACGACGCCATGCGCGCCACGGCTGAACTGAACGCCGATGGCATTACTGCCACCATGGACTACCTGGGCGAGAGCATCACCGACCCCAGCGAGGCCAACGCCTCCCGCGATGAAATCCTGAATCTGCTCGATGCCATTCAGCAAACGGGCCTGGACGCAGGCGTTTCCGTCAAACTGAGCCAAATTGGCCTCAAAATCGACCCCGATCTTGCCCTGGACAACATGCGCCGCATCCTGGAGCACGCCCGCGACCATAAGCTATTCGTACGCATCGACATGGAAGAGAGCAAACTGGTGGACGCTACCCTGGACGTCTACCACACGCTGGCCGACGAAGGATTCGAGAATACCGGGGTCGTCATCCAATCCTACCTGTATCGCAGCGAAGCCGACGTGCGCCGCCTCATCAATGAAGGCGCGTCCGTGCGCCTCTGCAAGGGCGCCTACAAGGAGCCTCCTCACATCGCGTTCCCCGACAAGAACGACGTCGACGAGAATTTCGTGCGCCTCATGCACCTGCTGCTCGGTGACACAGCTCGCGAAAACGGCGTCTACGCCGGCATCGCCACCCATGATGAGGCCATGATTCAGGCAACCATCGACTTCGTAAGGGAAAACGGGATTTCCCAGGACGCCTTCGAGTTCCAGATGCTTTACGGCATCCGTCGGGAACGACAGCGTATGCTGGTCGAGGAAGGCTACAAAGTGCGCGTCTATGTCCCCTACGGCAGCGCCTGGTATCCTTACTTCATGAGACGTTTGGCCGAACGGCCAGCCAACCTCTGGTTCTTCATCGTCAACTTCTTCCGGCACTAACCCGCCCAGCGTGACCGCCCGCCCCCTTAAGCGCACGTCACACCATGGTACCATGCCAAATCTGGCGCTTTCGATATAATCATGTTCGCCATGACCGACGCCCTTCATGAGCGAGGAAGAACGATGAGCGAGATTACGTTGCGGCCGGCCCGGCCGACCGATGAAGCGGCGGTCAACGCTCTGTCGGCCCAGATTTGGGAGGGCGAAGATTACGTTCCCCGGCGCTTCGCCGACTGGGTAGCCGACGATAGAGGAGAATTCACCGTCGCCTGTGACGGGAATACCGTCGTCGGCTTCGGCAAATTGACGGAGCTGGCGCCCGGCGAGTGGTGGCTCGAGGGATTGCGCGTTCATCCAGATCATCGCGGCCGGGGCATCGCGCGCAAGCTCCACCACTACGTCGTCGACCTGGCGGCCACCATCGGGCGGGGTATAGTCCGATTCGCTACCAACGGGCACAATGAGCCCGTGCACAAGCTGGCCCGAGAAACCGACTTCCGCCACGTTGCCGCCTACAACGTGGCGGAAATCGACGTTGGCGACGGCAAGACACCGGGCCGTTTTGTCCTTGCTGGCCCGGCCGACGTCAGTGCCCTGGAAGAGTGGCTCCAGGCGTCCGACCTCTTTGCGGCCGGTGGCGGCCTTTTCGAAGAAAGGTGGAAATGGAAAGCTCTGCTGCCCCGCCTCTCCACGCTGCGCGCCAAGAACCGCATTTACTGGTGGCAAGAGGATGCCAGCCGCCGCGCCGGTTTCGTCGTCGTCAGCCAGGGGGAGGAAGAGATATTATGGCTCAACTACCTGGATGCAGATCGTGAAGCGCTCCCCGACCTTTGCCGCGCGCTATCCGCACTGGCCCGCAGGCTAAACCGGACACGTATCAAATGCAAGCCGCCGGCCGTTCCTTTCCTCTCCGAGGCGCTGACCACGGCCGGATGGGAGATTGAGCCCGATTTTGAAATGTGGGTCTTTGAGCGATCGTTGTAAAATGAGCAAGAATAGTTGAGGTGAAAGATGGCCGACGACAACTCTGATCACGAAATCATTGCGGAAACCGAAGATTACTTTGTGTGGCGCAGCGATGAAGAAGGCGAATTTGTTTATCACCTGGAACTGGGCGGCGTATCGCTCCACATGACTTCTGAGGAGTGGGAGGAATTGGTCGAACTGATGAAGGGTGTCCCATAGGTCGCACGACCCCGGAGCCGGCGAACGGTTCGCCGGCCCGCGCTCGCCGGCCTCCTGGTGGGAACGAAATGGCATCTGACAACCACGTCGAATACGTCCCCATGATCCGCGACATGCCCCGCATGGAGCGACCGCGCGAGCGCTTCATGCAGGTCGGTCCGCGGGCCATGTCCACCACCGAACTCCTGGCCATTACCCTGCGTACGGGCGTGGGCGGCGAGAACGTACTCCGCCTTGCCGAGAGGCTTTTGGCCCATTTTAACGGCCTATCTGGGTTGGCGCGGGCTACCGTCCGCGAACTAATGACGGTGAAGGGTATTGGCCCGGCAAAGGCCGTCGAAGTAAAGGCCGCCCTTGAACTCGGCCGGCGACTCCTGGCCGCCGCTCCCGAGGAACGGCCACGCATCACCTCTCCCGGCGACGCTGCCAACCTGCTCATGACCGAAATGATGCTGCTTGAACAGGAACAGTTACGCGTGATCCTCCTCGACACGCGCAACCACGTACTCGACGTAAAAACCGTCTATCAGGGCAGCCTCAACACCTCCGTCGTCCGCGTCGCCGAGCTGTTTCGCCACGCCATCAAGTCAAACGCAGCCGCCATCATCGTCATCCATAACCATCCCTCCGGCGATCCATCCCCCTCACCCGAGGACGTCCACGTGACCCGGCAAATCGTCAAGGCCGGCAAATTGCTGGACATCGAGTTATTGGATCACATCATCATCGGCCGGCAGCGCTACGTTTCCCTCAAGGAACGAGGCCTGGGCTTCGATTCCTGAACCCCCTGGAGATCACAATGAAACGGTCCCCTTTTCTCCTTCCCCTTCTCGTGGCGCTCATTTTACCTACTCTGGCCTGTGGGCTGATCGGTGGCGCCGAGCCCAGAGCCACCGCCTTCCCCACTGACTCGCCGGCTACGGCCACCGAGCCGCCGCCCACGGCGATTCCAGCAACGCCCACCACGCCTCCGAACCCCACGGCAACAGCCACGCCCCAGCCGGCGGCCGAAGCGACGGAAACCAGGTCGGCTCCGGCTGCCTCGCCGACGTCAGCGCCCATCGAACTTGCCGCTACGCGATATACCCATCCGAACAACATTTTCTCGTTGCAACCCCCGGCCGGCTGGACGGTTACCGAGGATGAAGGCTCCGCCTCCTTTACGTCTCCGGACGAAACCGGCTACCTGCACGTCGAGGTCACCAATACCGGTTATGAGTTAGGGCCGGAGGCATTCACCAACTTCGTCGAGAATCGTGACGTGAACTTCTTCGGCGTCTTTGAAGATTATGCTCCAATCGAGCAGGAAATCGATGCCGAACAAGGCATTGCCAGCGTGACCAAGAACTTCGCCTTTAACCGAGTGCCACAGACCGCCGTATCCGTCTACCTACAAGACGGTCCGGCCATATACGTCGTCGATACCTGGGCGGACCAGGAGTACATGGCCCTCTACAGCGATCTTTACCCACGCGTGGTTGGCACGCTGGAGACAGACCGCGAAGCGGCAGCTGAGCAGTTGGTCTACAACTGGATCTATACTTTCGAGGGGCCGGACAGCCTCTTCACCATCGACGTCCCAACACCGTGGGAATATGAACGCACAGACTCTGACACCGTCATCGTAGACACCTTTTACGCCCCGGACGGGCACGCCGTCATCCAGAATATCGCCTACGACGACGGACAGGAAATCTCCCGTTCGGAAGCCGGCGCCTTCGCGCTGGAACTCCTCCGCTCTTCTTATGCCGAGGACATACGCATCGTCGACGACCAGGTGCAGCCCGACGGCAGCGAACGCCTCATCTGGACTTCATCCGGCGGCGGCTACAGCGGTACCTCCTTTCTCGAAACGCGCGGCACGACGTTCCTTCTATTCACTATCATGCATGACGATGCGTACGAAGACGTTTACCTGGACACGCTGAATTACACTGTTGAAACGTACGCTGTTCCCGAGTAAGACAGATGCGCCGGGGCTACCTTTTCCGGGAAGCGTCTATTTCAAGGAAGAGGGAAAGCCGGCAATGATCGAGGATTGACACGCTATGGCCCAACGGAACCTGTTACAAAATGGAGATCTCGACGCTGATTTCGGCCCCTACCGGAACGACCCCCGGCTGCAAACGGCCGCGGCCTGGGCGCCCTGGTGGTCAGAGGCCGGGCCGGACGATCCAGAATGGAAAAATCAACAACCGGAATATGATTCCTTCTCTCTCGACGGGCGAACGGTACAGCGCTTACAGACGCCTTACGGAACCCACGTCGCCGGCCTGTGGCAACAAGTACCGGCCGCCCCCGGTAACCGTTACGAACTCTCCGTCTCGGGACAGGCTTGGTCCAGCGAGTCATCAGAGCCGGGGAGCCGTGAAGGCGCCGGAGACGCTAACCTGCAAATCGGCGTCGACCCCACCGGCGGTCTCGACCCGGCCAGCCCGATTGTACAATGGAGCGACGTCGTTCAACCGCTGAGCCACTGGGAAACCCTGCGCTTGAAAGTCGAAGCGCAAGCCCAGATCATCACCGTCTTCCTACGCTCTGCTCCTTCCTTGCCCAAACGACAACAGGCCGTGTTCTGGCGCGACGCCGTCCTATTGCCCAGTGGACGTTACCGTCGCCAGATCACCGTTGTCGGCCCTGCGGACACACACATCAACCTGGCCCCCGAACACCCGGAACCTGAGGAGCGGATCGCCGTCCTCGTTTCCTCTATCCGCAACCATCCCTTTGTCGCGCTGGCCGTCTGGCGGCCGGACGGTAAACGGACCACCTCTGTCTTTCGCGGCAGCAACGAGGAAGATGACCGCATCAATTGGCGCTATACCTTCACACCCGAGGAAGCCGGCCTCTACGATGTGCGCTTCGTCGGCGACCGGGGCGCCCGTCTCCTGGCCCAGCGCCTGGTGCGAGTATCCCGCCAGACCCAACTGGTGCCCAGCGGCGAGCCCCGCGAGCAATATCGACGCGTTTACGTCCTGCTGCCCCCAACGGCCACCGAAAAGTGGGTCGAAGCGGCCGCTCGCGGCAGTTATGTCGGACGTTACACGGTCGGCTTTTCGGCCGACGACGCCGGAGCCGGCGATCTTGAAGAGTGCCACGTCCTCGCCGTGAACCCCCACCACTGGCCCGGTGTTCTGACGGCCGCCTGGTTCAAACAGAACTATCCGGGATCAACCTTTATCCCCATCGTCGCCAATAAACCGGAAGACCTGGAAGCATGGCTCCGCAACTGGACTCCCGAATCGGAAAACAAAGAAAGCGGCTGACTGCGGATTAGATACGCCGCCGCCTACGACTCCTCCACCACCAGGGCGACGTCGAATACTTGCGTCTCAAAGGTGTGGCCGGACGCTTCTAGCTCGATGCTTTTGATAACGCGCGGCCGGATATTCTGCTGAGCCAATCTCTCCAGCAGATTTCCAGACTCGTACGAGTGCAGCCGGCCGAAAGCGATTCGCTGGTGAGAATTCACCGGCCCGCCGCAATATTTGCAGACATCGGGTGTCGCGTCTGGCACGACTGTGCCTAACGCATAGAAGCCTTGCTGCCACGTTTGCTCCACGCCGTAGACATCCTCATAGATGATGCGTACAAAGAGCGGGCACTCACTACCCTGGACCCCGCACACCCCCAGGCTCTGGGCCATAATGCGCATGGTGATGTATAGCTCCAGCGAAGCGAAGTCGACGACGTCCTGATTAATAGGCTGGCGCACCGTCCCGTCGGCGTGGCCGATGCCCACCCGGTGGAGGCGAAGCACGCTCTCGCCGTCCAGCTCCACGACTTCAATCGTCCCCGCCGACTGGTCGGCCCGCTCCACATCCCAGGCCAGTGTATCCCAGCCGGCCAGTTCCTCGCTGAAGTCGCCATTCTCCACCAAGTCCCGCTCGCTGCTCAATGGTCCGGCCGGAGGTTGCCTGGCCGCCAGCACGGCCCCCTGGTTCGCTCGTAGCATCAGGCGCTCGCCAGCAGAATGGGCCGCAGCCTCTCCTTCCAGTACCGTCACCCACGTCTCCCCATTCCCCGCATCCACCGTATATTGCCCTGCATCGCGAAGGACCACCTGTCCTCCCTGGGGAACGGACACGCGCGCAGCCAGAGGCCGGTCGTCGCGTGGGGGCAACGTCAGCCGCAAAATACCTTCCTGCAGTTCAAGCGCCAGCTCATACGGCCCTTCGCTCATCTCGAAGCGAGGTGCCGTCGCCTGTGCCACGTCGACGCTCGTATTATTGCCCACTTTGAACCGTGCCAGGATCTGCTCTTCGTCCGGCGAATAAACGGTCACGAGCGCCGAGTCCGTGATACGCGTGGAGATGCCCGCCGCACCTTCCACCATTTGCGGGACGTCGCCGGCCAGCACGGCCGGACGTCGGCCTGCTGCGTCCTCTAAGCCCACCGTCCCCTCGTTGGCTTCAATGGCCAACAGCAACGGCCGGCGCGCATGTTGCAAATAATTGCGTACGACCAGGGGTGTTGCCAGAATCAACAATAACCAGACGGCAAAGCCGCCTAGGAGAAAAGCCCAGGCCAAACGTTCGCGGCCGCCATTATCCGCCGACTCTAGCGGCGTATGTGAAATGTCGTGAACTCTCCGGTCGCCGACTGCCATTCTGCCTCAACTCGATCCACACGCGCCGCCGAAGGGCCACGGTGTAGAAAATCTAACAAATGCTCAAGGTCCTGCTCCTCGCCTTCGGCCACGACCTGCACCGTGCCATCCCGTTCATTGCGTACCCATCCGGTAATGTCTCGCTGCTGTGCGTGGCGCCGCGTCGTATCGCGGAAAAAGACACCTTGAACGTGTCCATAAACTTTCGCTACCAAGCGTATCATTTTCGTTACTGAGAAATATTGACGGGAGGCCGACGCTCTCCTCGCCAGAATACTTTATCCCGCCGACCCATCTACCCTTTCTTCATTCATACAGCAACAAATCATTATACTCAACTACGGAAAGTACGCGAATGTCATACGGCTCGACAACTCCGCAATCCCCGGCAAAAGTGCTTCCCCCCACGGCGCCGGTAGCGCCTGATCAGCCGAGCCGCTCGCCCCTCAACCAGTGTACGCCAGCGCTCGTAAGATACGGCCGGCCATCCCCGGTCCCTCGTAAACCAACCCGGTGTATACTTGTACTAGCTCCGCGCCCGCATCCAACTTGGCGCGGACGTCCGCCGCCGAAAAAACGCCGCCCACGCCGATGATGGGTAAGGCGCCGGCACTCTGTCGGCTAACGTGAGCGATCATCTGGTTGCTGGGATCGGCCAGCGGCGCGCCACTCAGCCCGCCCTCTTCGTCCCGTCGGGGATGGCGCACACCTTGACGGCTCACCGTCGTGTTGGTGGCAATAATCCCCGCCACACTGCTTTCTAGTGCCGTTGCGATAATTGCGTCTACTTCCGGCCACGTCAGGTCAGGCGCAATCTTCAAGAGCAAGGGCCGGCGGCAGCCATAGGCCTCGGCCAACGACTGTCCTTCTTCTTCTAGTCGCCGTAGGAGATTTTCCAGATAACGTCCCCCCTGTAAGGTTCGCAGGCCCGGCGTATTAGGGCTACTGACGTTGACGGCCAGATAATCGGCGCAGGCGTACACGGCGCGCATCACCGTCAGGTAATCATCCGCCGCGTCGTTAAGAGGGGTCGCTTTCTGTTTGCCCAGGCTCACACCCACGATCATTCTCGGGACTGGCCCACCGGAGCGCATAGTCCGCAAACGAGCTACCGCCTGCGCTGCACCCTGGTTCGGAAAGCCCATTCGGTTGATCAGCGCCTTGTCGGCCGGGAGCCGGAAAACGCGAGGCTTTGGATTGCCTTGCTGCGGGTACGGCGTCACTGTCCCCACCTCCACGTGGCCGAAACCGAGACAGGCCAGTCCGCTCGCGACCCGCGCATCCTTATCGAAGCCGGCGGCCACGCCTAACACGTTAGGGAACGTGAGGCCAAAGACACGTACCGGCTGACGTGGCGCGCTCCCGGCGATACGGCGCAACAAGAAACGGCCGACGGATGTGGCCTGCGCCGCTTCTAGCGCCGCCAGCGTCGCCTCGTGCGTTCGCTCCGCATCCACCTGCTGCAAGAGGGGGAAGAGCAGGCGCCGGTAAATACTCATTCCGTCAACCTTCACCACACGTGTCCGGGCACCATGCGCTCACACTATGAAGGCGGCTGGACCGGAAACCACATCGTAAACACGCTCCCTTCTCCTTCTCGACTCCTCACCGTAATTTCGCCACCATGCAACCCGACAATGCCCTTGGCCATCGCCAGCCCGACCCCGGCTCCGGGGATCGTGGACTGGCCAACGCGCCGGCTGCGATAAAAGCGGTCAAACAAATGTGGTATCTCCTCTTCCGGAATGCCCATACCGGTATCGCGGACGGTCACCACCACCCGCCGACCGACGGCGTCGTGCACCGTACCAAGGTACACTTCACCCTCCGGCGTGTACTTAATCGCATTTTCGACGAGATGGCCGACGGCCTGGTCTAGCTGGCTGCGCGCGCCTATGATGGGAGGCACGTCTTCCGCCAGCGAAAGACGTATCGTTAGACCGGCTTCCTCAGCCCGGGGACGGAGCTTCTCACATACTCGCTGCACCAGAGCATTCAAGTCTACCGGCTCAAAAGGAAAGTCCTTCCGGCCTTCGTTAAGATAGGAAACGTCAAAGATATTTTCCACGATGGAGGTCAGGCGCCTGACCTCATCTTCCAGCGTGGCCAGATGCCGTTCTCGTTTAGACGGATCGCCACTTTTAAGAAGAGCCAAATAGAGGCGCAGATTCATCGTCGGCGTGCGCAATTCATGGGAAATGTCGGCGATAAATTTCGTTTTCAAACGGTCGAGTTCCTTTAGTCGCTCGTTGGCGGCAACCAGCTCGGCCGTGCGCCGAGTGACGCGTTCCTCCAACTCCTCGTTGAGCTGGCGCAATGCCTCCTCCGCTCGCTTCCGTTCACTAATATCGGTGAACACAGCCAGCGTCCCCGCGAAAGAGCCGTCGACGTCCTGACGTGGACTTCCGCTGACGATGACGGGAACGCGCTCCCCTTCCCTGGACAAGAGCTCCACCTCATAGCGGCTTGTTTCGCCTTCGGCTCGCCGCCTGTCGACGTCCTCAATGCGGCCATGATATTCGGGCGGAATCACTCTCGTCCAATGCAAGCCTATCATTTCTTGCTGATCGTAGCCCAACATCTCCGCCGCCGCCGGATTGACGAAGGAAAAGCAACCATCGGCATCCTGCACGACGATCCCTTCCCCCATATTGTTAATGATGCTTTCGTTAAACTCCTTCAGCCTTAGGAGCTTCCGTTCGACGTCCTTCTGCCTCTCTATCTGCCAGTGCGCTTCTTCCACGTACCGGCGACGTATTCTGGCTGTGAGCGCGATGAGAACAGAGACGGTGCCGAAGAAGCCCAACATGAACACCACGTGGCTGAAAAGGAGGCGGGGAACAAACAGCGGGAGCAAGGAGACGGTGGTCAGGATGAGCACAGAGGCTATGAGGACGCCCTGGACGGAGAGAAGCAAGCCCGCAAGCAACATGGGCAACATCAGCCACATCAAGTCGAGGGCGACGGTCGCACTGTTGTATTCAACCTCATTAATTACTGCGGCAACGGGGGGGAGAGCAAGGGCGACGATGGCCAGCGCGGCCGCTGCTACGTAGGCTCGCGTTCTGCTGAAACCGTACGCAACCAGGAGGACGAGCGTCGTCAGGGGCAGCCCTGGTTGCACGTGTCCCTGCACCCTCACGGAAGAATACATGCCGAGGAGGGCAAAGAGAATGATAGCAAGCAACAGGGCGGACAAAAGGCGCGCCCGATAGCGACCATCACTAACGGTCAGCCCAGCGGCCGGCTTCGTGAAAATGTCCCAGGTTGCGTCTAGCGTTTCGCCAATCCTCATTTCACGCTCGTCAACTCCGCCCTCCCCACCGGAATCTGGCGGATTGGAAAAGTAACGAACTGTGACTACCCCCCACCTGCCTAATCGTCGCCTATCTTGAGCACGGCCATGAATGCCTCCTGGGGAACTTCGACGTTCCCAATCATCTTCATGCGCCGCTTACCTTTCTTCTGACGCTCTAACAACTTCCGTTTCCGCGACACGTCGCCGCCATAACATTTAGCCAACACGTCCTTGCGCAATGCCCTGACGTTAGCCCGGCTGATGACACGTTTGCCGATGGCTGCCTGAATCGGTACTTCGAAAAGCTGTCGTGGAATCTCCTTTTTCAGCTGGCTAACCAATTTCTGTCCACGATGGTACGCATCATCCCGGTGCACGATCATGGCCAGCGCGTCGACAGGCTGCTTGTTCACCAGCACCTCCAGCTTGACCAGGTCCGAGGCCCGGTAGCCGGCAAACTCATAATCCATGCTGGCGTAGCCTCGGGTACCGCTTTTCAACCTATCGTAAAAATCGATGATAAGCTCGGCCAGTGGAATGTCAAATTTTAGGACGACTCGGCCGGGGGCCGGATACTCCTGTCCCATGAAGTCGCCGCGACGCCCCATTGCCAGTTCCATGACCGTCCCATAGTAATCATCCGGCGTGAAGATGTGCACGTGCATCCACGGCTCTTTGATGGCTTCAATCTCATCAGGGTCCGGCAGATCATCTGGGCTGTCGACCACTTCAACCTCGCCGGTGTGAGCGTGGATTACCTGATACTCAACACTGGGCGCCGTCGCCACGATGTCCAGATCGTATTCACGTTCTAATCGCTCCTGAATGATCTCCATGTGGAAAAGGCCGAGAAAACCGCAGCGAAAGCCAAATCCAAGAGCGTTCGACGTCTCCGGCTCATAAACTAACGAGGCGTCATTCAACTGCAGCTTCTCCAGCGCCTCCTTCAGCAGCGGATAATCGTCGCCGTCGGTCGGGAAGAGCCCGGCGAAGACCATGGGCTTAGCCGCCTGATACCCGGGCAGCGGCTTTTCGGCCGGACTTTCGTTAAGTGTCAGCGTATCACCCACGCGGCATTCGCGCACCGTCTTCAGGCCGGTGGCCACGTAACCCACTTCACCGGCGGACAGCGCTTCGACAGGCTTCATGCGCGGGCTGAAAATACCCAGTTCAATCGGTTCGGCCGTCACCTTATTAGACATCATCTGAATGACGTCGCCCCGTCGGATCTCGCCCTCAAAAACGCGCACGTAAGCGATGACGCCCTTGTAAGCATCGTAGTGAGAGTCGAAAACGAGGGCGCGCAGCGGCGTCTCGGGGTCCCCTCCCGGCGGCGGCACCGTCTTGACAACGGCCTCCAACACTCGCTCCACGTTCGTGCCCAGCTTGGCGCTGATGGGAATAACCTCCTCGGCCGGGATACCCACGACGTTTTCGACCTCCTCGGCCACGTCGTCCGGCAACGCGGCCGGCAGGTCAATCTTATTGACCACGGCCACCAGCTCCAGGTCCGACTCCAGCGCCAGATAGAGGTTGGCCAGCGTCTGGGCCTCGATACCCTGAGCCGCGTCGACGACCAGAATGGCCCCCTCACAACTTTGCAGAGCGCGGCTCACCTCGTAGGAAAAATCGACGTGACCTGGCGTATCAATGAGATTCATCTCGTACGTCTGACCATCCTCCGCCGTATAATGCATGCGCACGGCCGACGCCTTGATCGTCACACCCTTTTCCCGCTCCAGATCCATATCGTCCAGCACCTGTTCCTGCATCTCCCGTTCAGAAATTGTGCCCGTTGCCTGCAGAAGCCGGTCGGCCAGCGTCGATTTGCCGTGGTCGATATGAGCGATGATACAGAAGTTGCGTATCTGATTTCTATCCATGCATTCAAGTATAACAAAGTGACCTAAGAAATGTGAATGTCGCTTGGCGACGATTTTTAAACGCGCTACCATGAGCACATGGCAGACGTTCACGAACACGACCCACTCGAACCCCATAGCCACGATCCTAATCCTAAACCGCCCTCGTCGGACCCGACCTTCACCGTGCATGCGCCAGGCGGCAGGGCGATGAGGGTGACCGTCGACGACCTGCGCGCGTTGCCCACGACGGACGTTCCCGGATGCTACATCGTCAGCACGGGGCACGGCACGTCGGGGCCGTTCACCTTTAGCGGCGTTCGCCTGCTGGAACTGGTCAGCCATTACGTCACGGAGCCATGGTCACAGGTTGAAGTGATTAGCGCCGACGGTTTTGGCAACCGCGTCTATCGCGAAGAGCTAGAGAAGGCCGATCCGGCCGGCCCCATTCTGCTGGCACACACCGTTGACGGAGAGCCGATGACGCGCGATCAGGGGCTGGTTCGCCTCATCGTTCCCAGCGAGAAGGACGACGCCCTGCGCCAGGTAAAATGGGTCGGACAGATCAACGTGCTCGAGGCCGGAGAAGGTACAACAAAAACAAATGGGACGTGAGCGGGACAGAAACGCACTATGATGTCCCGGGCATGACGGCGGCAACCGCTCTCTCTATCTCCAGCGTCGTTTCCCGCCCTGGCCGCAACCAGACAAGGAACTCCACGTTACCGGTTGCCCCTTCGATGGGAGAGCGAATGAGGCCGGCCGGGGACAACTCCTCTTCCGCCGCCCATTCAAGCATTCTCGTCAGCACGCGACGATGCACGGCCGCGTCGCGGACAACACCTCCCTGCCCCACGCTTTCCGGCTCCGCCTCAAACTGGGGCTTAATCAAGGCCACGACGTCGCCGGACGGACGGCCATTTTCCTCGCCGACCAGCCAGCGGCGGGCAACCGGCAGGACGAGGCGCAAGGAGATAAATGAGACGTCGACAGAGATGAAAGCCACCGGCTCCGGCAACGCTTCCAGGTAGCGGGCGTTGGTCCGCTCCAAGACAACGACGCGCTCGTCCTGGCGCAGCTTCCAAGCCAGAAGGCCATACCCCACGTCAATGGCGTACACGCGTGCCGCGCCTCGCTGCAAGAGCACGTCGGTGAAGCCCCCGGTACAGGCACCCACGTCGGCGCAGACGCAGCCCTCGACATCCAGGTCGAAGGCATCCAGCGCTGCAGCCAGTTTGAAGCCGCCCCGGCTCGCATATGGTGATGCCTCCCGGACCTCAATTTCAGCGCTCGCCAACACTTGGGCGCCGGCCTTTATCACGGGCTGTCCATCCACCTGAACGTCCCCCGCCATGATCAGCGCCTGCGCCCTGGCTAGGTCAGGCGCCAACCCCTGCGCCACCAACAATTCGTCCAGCCGCCCCTTCTTCCGCACCATCCTTAGCCTGCCTGTCCTGCCTTTTCGGGAGTCTCAGCTTCGGCCTGAAGTCGTTCTATCCAATAATCGAAGGTGTCGCGCAATGAGGTGCGTAGGTGGATGCGTGGCTGCCAGCCGGTGTCCTCGCCCAGGCGGTCGTAACTACCGAAGAGGACGGGTGTATCTGACGGCCGCATACGTTCAGGATCATAACGGACTTCAACGGAGACTTCGCCCAGCTCGATCAGGGCGTTCAGAAGGTAATGGATGGGCACCGGCTGCCCGGAGCAAATCAGGTATGTCTCTCCCGGGCGGCCCTCCTCGGCCAGGAGCCGGTAGGCGCGTACGACGTCGCGCACGTCGGTGAAATCGCGCTCGGCCGAGAGATTGCCCACAGAAATCGTCGGCGGCTGCATGCCGAGCTTGATCGCCGCCAACTGGCTGGCAAAGTCAGGAACGACGAAACCGGGCTCCTGCCGCGGTCCGATGTGGTTAAACGGCCGGGCCTCAACCACGGGTAGCTCGAAACGCTGCCAGAAGAGGGGAATAAGGCGCGAAGCCGCCCATTTGCTTACGCCGTAGGGATGACGGGGCTCAGGCTTTGTGGCCTCGGTGATGGGCAAATCCTCACGGCCGACGGTGCCATAGATTTCTGCGCTGGTAATAGCCACGACGCGCGGCGAGCCGCCCTCGACGGCAGCCTGCAAAAGGTTGGCAGTCCCGGCCGTATTGACCATAATCGTCCGCGCCGGATAACTCCACGACCTAGCCGTCAGTGCCCAGCCCGCCAGATGGTAAATGACGTCCGGTCGGGCCTGCCCCACGGCTGCGTGCAAGGAGTCTAAATTGAGTAAGTCGCCTTCGATGGGCGTAAAGGCCGGATGGTCCACGGGGCGTTCACGCCCATCTTTTGCATAAATGAGGCCGAATACCTGGTGGTCGTCGGCCAGCAGATCGTCAACTAGATGACTGCCGGCAAAACCGGTGGCTCCGGTGACAAGTGCGCGCATGATCGCTCCTGGCGACTATGATAACGGTTCAACTGCTCGGCTTATTATACCCTCCCCCTGACTTAGCGCCCCACCCACGAGCGAAGACGGTTACGAAAGGTGTCCCACAACTTGTAGCCGTAGGCCAGCACAGGATGGGTCCAGACCCCAACGGGAACGCCGCCATCCAATGCAGCCAGCAAGTCGGCCGGCGTGTCGATGGGGCGCTCCGGCACTTCGACCCACGCTTCGCCGATATCGGCGAGCGTATGCGAGTCGGAGCCGGCGCTCATCAGGCAGCCGTGCTCCTCGGCCCACGCGACGGCGGCCCGGTTCCATGTCGGCCGGGAAATGCGGGCGTTGAAGGTCTCGACAATCTGGATCTCATCCCGAATGCGGGCCCGCGCCTCGTCCTTCAGCCGGAACCGTTTCAGCGGATCAAAGCCATGAGGCAGTAAGACGAGGCCACCCTGTTCCCGAATGCGGGCCACCGTCTCTTCCGGCGATAGGCCAGCCTCGATCTTCTCTTTTAGGAAGAGACCGATAATCTCTCCCTCGGCCGTGCTTACCTCTTCACCGACGATGACGCGCAAAGAATGCCCATTTTCCTCGACAAAGGCTTTCAGCTTTTGCGCGCCCCAAATCTCGTTGTGGTCGGTGATAGCCTGCACGGCGATGCCGCGTTCCAGACAGCGCTCGGGAAATTTCTCGATGGGCGTCGTACAATCGGCCGAAGCCTCGGAGTGGCAGTGCAAGTCGATTTTCATCGTCGCCGGCGCCACCTCTTCCTTTGGCTCTTCGGCGACGACGGCTCCCAGACTCTCGATTTCCTCGGCCGTTTCCGGCGGCAGTTGAGCGTACGGCTCGCCGGTCGCTTGTTCTCGTTCCTCTCGTTCGCTCATATGACTCCTTTTAAACTGTTACGCCTCGTCATTCTGCGCCGGCAGCCAGAAGTCCAACGCCTGTGGCATCACTTCAATTAACAGTTCTGCTTCCTCAGCGGCGCCGCCTTCCATCCGATCTCTGCTGTCAGGATGAAGCTCCCCGTCAACGTGCAGGGGGAACCCGGTCCAAACAACTTCCAACCGCTTTCCACGCGATACCTCGACGCTGGGTAATTCGTCTAGCTCCTCGGCAACGAGGCTCAGCATGTACCGGACAAAGCTGTCTCGTTCTCTGGCCCGCACACGAATGACCTCAAAGAGACCGTCGCCGACGTCGGCCTCCGGTGCCACTTTAAGCCGGGGGCCAAAGGCTGTGGTGTTCAACACTTCGACGAGAAGAAAATCACCGGAAATGTCGTTCCCGTCGAGCACCATTGTGAAGGGACGCGCCTGGTAGTCGGGAAGAGTCTGTGTGAAGGCGCGTACGGCGCGCAGAACGCTTTTTTCCTTCTCGGGTTCATATGCCACGAGCGTGTCGGCGTAAAAGCCAAACCCTAAAGCTTCAAGGAAGTAGTGGGTGCCCCAGGGCGCAGTTACCCGGCCGACGTCGAAGGCGCATTTGACGGGATCGGCCAGGCGGTCGACAAGTTCGAGCGGGTCGCCCTCGATGCCCAGGGTGCGCGCGATGTTGTTGGCGGTCCCCAGGGGAAGAATCGTGAGCACGGCATCCCGGTCGAGAAGGCGGGTGGCTACAGCGCGTACGGTGCCGTCGCCCCCGGCGGCGACGACGAGCCCGCCGGTCGCGTCAGCCAGCGCCTCGTCTACGTCTTCCTCACTCAAGGTCGGCGTATAAACGGGATAGTAACCGGCTGCTCGCAGGGCATTTTGTAACGTCTCTACGGTGACCTGGTCGGTCTGCCGGGCGTTTTGATTGTAAATGAGGGTCGCTTTCATTTTCGTCGCCAGTATCCTCTTTTGTTTGTTGACCGGCCGGCTGAATCACCGTATTATCGCCGCAAATCGATAGTAGACCAATGGGAGAATGATGCAACAGACACAAGACACCACGCAAAAGGATAAGGAACTCTCGACCTTCGCCAGCGTCGCCGGGGGCATCCTGGGTGTGTCGTACCCCGTGCTGGCGATCTCTACCGGCGCCCGCGCCGTTTACCAACTGTTCTTCAAAGACGGCGTCGCCGATTATCTGCCACCCGCCCTCACCATGGTGGCTGCCCTTCTCTATCTCGTCGCGACGGTGGGCTTTACCCGGCGGCGGCGCTGGGCATGGCGCGTTTCCGTGGTCGCGCTAAGCGTGGAGACGGTCTTTACCTTTGTTGTGGGTACACTCAGCCTGATCAATTACGATCTTGTCGGCCACAACGCCTGGACTTACTTCGGCATGGATTACGCTTTCTTCCCACTGATACAGCCGCTATTGGGGCTGGTATGGCTCCTCCACCCAAGCACGCTGCGCGCCTACAAGATCCGTTAAGAGAAATGGCGGCCAGAGTCAGATGATGAGCATATAGATCAGGCGGCGCAAGAGGCCGAGCAGGAGCAAGGCAATCAGTGGGCTGAAGTCGATCATGCCTGTGCGCGGCATGATGTTGCGAATCGGTTCCAGAATGGGTTCGGTCAACTGGTACACCATCTGTACCAGGGGATGGTAGGGGCTGACCTGGACAAAGGACAGGACGACGCGTACCAGGATTAAGATCCAGAACACCCAGTAAAGCAAATCGATAATCGGCAGTAAAAAGCTCATCTTCCTCTCTTTCTAATTCTACTCAACACTCTCCACGCGAACCGTGGCCGCTTCATCTCGAACTGTTTCCGAAAAATGAGCAGTTGTCTCTCGTTCAGGACTTACTGCGGCCGGGAGCCGAAGATTGCACGGCCAATGCGCAAGTGGGTCGCCCCATTTTGGATGGCCAACTCGAAATCGTCGGTCATGCCCATGGAGAGGACGGACCACTCGGCCTGGGGGGCTTCTTTTCGCAACCACTGAGCAAGAGCCTGTGTCCGGCGAAAAACACGCTCAATCACCGCATCCTCTACCTGCCAGGGAGCCATCGTCATCAACCCTTTCAGCTCCAGGCCCGGGCGGCCGGATACACTCTCGGCAATCTCGCACAGCCGCTGTTGCTGCACTTCGTCCTCCTCCCACGCGCTGGCCTGGAAACCGTGCTTACTCTCTTCACCGGAAACGTTCACCTCGAGCAGCACGGGCAACGTCTTGCCCGTCTCCTGCAAACGGTTTGAGAGGCGACGGGCGATCTTCTGGCGGTCGAGGGCGTGGAAGAAATCGGCCGTGTCGGCGGCGACCGTCGTTTTTCGGCTCTGCAAAGGGCCGACAAGGTGCCAAACGATGCCGCTGTCCTTCCCCAGCCGCTCTTCGACGACCGCCCGCTTCTCTTCCAGTTCGTAGGCCCGGTTCTCGCCAAAGTGGCGCATGCCCAGCTCATAGGCGGCGACGATGACGTCGGCCGGAAAGGTTTTGGTCACGGCTACCAGCGTAATCTCGTCTGGATCGCGGTCCGCGCGGGCGGCCGATTCGGCAATCTGCGCCCGGACACTTTCATAGCGGTCGGCGATCTCTTCGCGTGTGGCAATCATAGTTTCTATTATACCCAGCCCGCGGCCTCGACACGAACGCAGGGCCCCGATTTCCCGAAAACGACACAGGGAAAGCAGCTCAGTTAGGGCACGAAGGCCCCTCCAATTTCAGTCTCTGGGATACGCGCATCAATCGCCCGTATGGCGGATTTCGAAGATGATGCCTGTGGCCCAGTCGGCCACGTAGAGGCTGCCGGCCGGACCGACGGTAACGTCTACGGGTGCAGCGAAACCGGTGGCAAAGTCGGTCATGCCTTCTCCGTTGGGGCCAAAACGGACGATCTTTTGGGCGCCGGGAAAGGCACTCCAAAGCGCCAGAAAGATATTATTGTAATAGCCAGGAAACTGCTCATGCAGGTAGGCGGTGACGCCCGTGGGTGCGCTATGGGCCCGCAACTCGTGCAACGGCTCGACGATTTCCAGCTCCTGCGGGGCTGGCGTGCAGGTCTGGCAATCGTAATAGGGAAAGCCATGGTGGCCGCCAGGCTCGATGCGGTTGAACTCTTCCGGCGGTCCGTGGTCTGGCGAATTGTCTGCCCCGAAGAGGCGGCCGTTGCCGTCCCAGGCAATGTCAAAGGTATTGCGTAGGCCCTGGGCCCAGACTTCAATCTCCCCACCGTCCGGGTCAAAGCGCAATACGCTGGCCTCCAGAGGATGCACCGGGTTCTCGCCGTGGTCGCTGCGAGCGCCAACGCTCACGTAGCCGTACCCATCGGGGCCAAAAGCGATGCCGTTCGCCTGATGCCAGCCACCATAACAGCAGGGCAGGTCGTCGTACAGCGGCGTGACCTCTCCTCCTTCGATGATCCAGATGATGGCTGCATCGTCTCCCGGCGCGCGGCTGCTGGCAAAGAGACGGCCGGTTCCCGGTTCAAAGGCGATGGCCACCAGGTGGTAGAAGCCGTCGACGATGGGCCTGACGTTGCCCTCACCGTCTACGGCAACAATCTGGCCTTCCTGCCGGGCGACGTAGAGACGGCCGTCGGGCCCAAAAGCCATACTCGTCGGATGAGCTTCGACCAGGGCATAATAGCGGACAGTGAAGCCGGGCGGCAGCTTTATGCGAGCCTCCCAGGTATCCGCGTCGTTAAAACAGGGGTAATCGCCGCAGGCATAGTCACCCGTGGGAACAGTGGGCACCGGCGTGTTGAGCGGTCCGGCCGTCGGCGTTGGACCCGGCCGCGTAGCCGTCGGCGACGGGATGGACGTTTCCGTTGGCGTAGGACCCGCCTGCGCTGGCGAGGGAGAGGGCTGGACGACGACGGGCCGTGGCGGCCGGGTCGGTGTGGGCGCCGGTGGCGGTCCGGTGGTCGCCGTTGCGCCGGCCTGCTCATTAGCAGACTCGCAGCCCATTAACAGAAACGCCAGAAAGAGAACGGCGAACAAGCATCGGGCTAGAAAGTAACGAGACAGACTGCGGGGTGCACCCACTTCTTATTTCTCGATCATCAGCGTCACCGGCCCGTCGTTGTGGATTTCGACGTCCATGTAGGCGCCAAAGACGCCAGTTTCGACCATCAGGCCCTCCCGGCGCAATTGTTCGACGAAGTAATCAACCAGCGGCTCGGCCTCCTCCGGACGGGCGGCCGCGCTCCACGACGGCCGTCGCCCTTTGCTGGCATCTCCGTAGAGGGTGAACTGGGAGATAACGAGGACGCTGCCGCCCACGTCACCCAACGCCAGGTTCATCTTTCCCTCCTCATCCTCGAAGATGCGCAGGCCGGCGACTTTATTGGCCAACCACGCCGCCTCCTCCTGACCATCCTCATGGGTGACACCGACGAGGACGACGAAGCCCCGGCCGATGGCACCGGTGACGTCGCCGTCGACGGCAACGCTGGCTTCGCTCACCCGTTGAATCAGAACTTTCATGGCCTTATAGGATGCCAAGTTTACTGTGATCGCCCAGGGTCAGTTTTAACACTTTGGGCTTGATGGGTGATCGTTCGATGGTTACGTCGCGGCCGATAAGGCTATCCTGGATGCGGGTGCCGACGTCGCGAATGCAGCTAAACTCGAGCACCACCGAGTGCTCTATCTCCGCATTCTCGACGACGACGTCGTGATAGATGCTGGTGAAGGGCCCAACATAACTATTGACGATGCGCGTGTTCTCGCCGATGATCGTCGGCCCGCGCACGACGCTGTTGATCACTTCCGCCCCCTGCTGCACCGTCACACGGCGGCCGACCTGGCTGTCGCGGTCCACGTAGCCCTCAATCGCATAATCCAATTCTTCCAGGACGAGGTCATTGGCCTCGAGCATGTCTCCCGGCTGGCCGGTATCGATCCACCAGCCGCGATGGACGTAAGGGTGAACCTGGTAATCGTTATCCACCAGCCACTGGATGGCGTCCGTGATCTCCAGTTCGCCGCGCCAGCTCGGCCGAATGGCGTCGACCGCCTTGTGCACGTTGTGGTCGAACATGTAAATGCCGACGAGGGCCAGATCGCTGGGCGGTTCATCGGGCTTTTCCACCAGTTGCTTAATTCGCCCCTGGTCGTCGAGTTCGGCCACGCCGTACTGCTCAGGATGTTCGATGCGCGTAAGCACGATCTGGCTGTTCCAATCGCTGTCGGCGAACTCGGCAATGAGGGGGCTGATGCCACCCTGGATGACGTTATCGCCGAGGAACATGACGAAGCGGTCGTCACCCAGGAAATCGCGCGAGATCTTGACGCAGTGGGCCAGCCCCAGCGGCTCTTCCTGGTGAATGTAGGTGATCTTCACGTTCCAACGGCCACCGCGGCCGACGGCTTCCTTGACGGCCGGGGCGGTATCGCCGACCACGATGCCAATATCGTCAATGCCCGCGTCGCGAATGGCCTCGATGACGCGAAACAAGATGGGCTTGTTGGCTACGGGAATCAACTGTTTGGCACTTGTAAAAGTGAGCGGGTACAGGCGCGTCCCCTTCCCGCCGCTCAAAATCAGGGCTTTCATTGCTTCTCCTTCTAAGCGTTGGGCAATTTGGCATATTGCCCGAGACACTGTGCCCGTTCGGGCAGGACACGATTATCGTCTAGGAAATTGTAGGGGAAGGTCGAAAAAACACAAGTTTAACTGGCCAACGACCGGCCTACGGCGCAATCAATCTGACACGCGGAAAATGGCAATTTCATCTCGCTCGTATATGGGTTGGAGATAGGCCGTTTCATCGGGCCGAAAGGCTCCCAACTCCCGCTCGCGCGGCCCCCACCAGACGAGGTCCACACCGTAGCGGCCCAGCAGCTGACGCCTAGTCTCCTCAGCCGTCGCCTCATCGTAAAAGGCCTGGATGTCGGCCTCCTTCTCAGCGAAGGCTATCGTCTCGGCCCAGTGTCCCGCAACGACGCGCACCCCAGCCCGCGCCGCCAGGTAGTTACCCGTCTGGTAGCTACCCATTACCACGTCGCTCATGTCCCCGTGCTCCCGTAACCAGGCGGCCGCCTCGGCTTCGGCCGCCGGCCGAAAGATGGGGTCCGGCTGCTGAACGACGGCGCTAACGGCCACGCTGGCCAGGACGTAAAGGTTGGAGAGGGCCATGAAGCCCAGGAAGAGAACGATTAAGAGGCGAACCATTCCCTTCGGCGAATAGCGCGGGCGATCCGCAAGCCAGCGGAACGGCCGCGTCCGCCGTAGCCAGGGCAAGATCACGTGCAGCAGCCCGGCCGTCGCCAACATAGAGAGGGCGACGTGCACGCCCTGGACGAAGCGCCGCTGCGAGTTGAGGGGCGCGTAGACGAGCAAGCCCACGGCGAGCACCCACATCCAGAGGAAGAGCCACCGGCGGGCGGCCACCGATTCATCCGAAGTCTCCGCATCCTCGCGTCCGCTGGCAGCCGATCCCTGCCCATTTTCGGAAAAATGGCGGCGCAACGCAAAGAGTCCGGCTAACAGCAGATAGGGTCCGTAAGCGACGACGAAATGGGGCCACGGCGGCGAGAGCGTGCCCTCCCGCTGGGCGTCCCAGCCGGCGAAAACCTCGTTTGTAGCCAGAGTATAGGCGTAGTAAAGGACAAGGGGCACCAGAAGGAGAAAGGTAACGGCCAGAGCAAAGCCTTCGCCCCAGAGGATACACCGGGCCCGTAGAGCCAACGCGAGCCAGTAAAGGCTGCCCGCGACGACGATGACGTAGACGAGGAGAGGGTGGGCGATGCCGATCAGCAAGTTGACGACCCCGGCGGCCGTCGCGTTCCGCCAGCGTCCCTCGGCATTATGTAGCGCCTTTAGCGTCAATGTGAAGCTGGCAAGCATTAAGGCCGTCGTCAGGGCAATGTGCGGGAATGTGAGGGCGCTAAAGAATGGGCGCGCTTCCGCCATCTTGAAATCGATGGGAAAAGCGTCCAGCCAATACGGCTCCCCAACCAGGAAAAGAAGCCAGCCGAGGCCGGAACCGAGGGTCGCCATTAAGAACGCCGTCCACCGGCCGCGCGGCCGGTGGAAGAAGAGTCCGGTAAAGCCGAAGATGGCCAGAAACATGACGGCGCCGGAGAGAAAGCGCGCCGCATGCCACACGGCCGGCAGGGAGAGACCGAACCAGCGCGCCATATGACCGAGCGCCATATACAGGAAACCAACGAAGAAGGGGTCGTGCGGTTCGGTAGTGAAAGGCACGGTGTACAGCCAGTCGCCCCGGTAGCCGGTTTCCATCTTGGCGAAGTAGGTCTGAGAATCCTCAGGATTCATGAGGACGTCGGAGAAAACAAGTTCGTCCCCTGCGCTGGTGTACGCCAGCAAGTAGGGGACGAGCAGGAGGAGACAGATGAGGAGGGAAAAGGTGGCGGCCGTAAGCCACTCGCGCCGCGAAATGCCCGGAAGACTGATGATTGTCTCAGTCATTGGCTTGGTCACGGCGCTTGTATACCTCGATCAGTTGTCCATTGCGGTCAAAAACAGTGACTAGGCTAAACCACTGATCTAGATAATGGCGGAAGCCCTCATAGTCATCTAAATTGACCAATTGGTGAGGCGTTGGATTGCCTTTGGCCACGTGGACCAACACCATTTCAACGCCACTTTCTTCGATGCGATCAACCAATCCGGCCGCCGTTACAGCGCCGCTCTCAATTTGCCCGCCGGCAATTGCGGGCACCTCGTAAATGGACGGCCGGTTGGCGAGGAAGTTAATCGTCGCGTAATCCGACAAGACCACATCGTCGGTCTGTGTTTCTTGAGCAACGTAGTTGGCTAACGCTACCGTATCACTCTCGTGACGAGTCACCAACGTCACGAGGTCCGGACGCGCCGTTAACGCCGCCAATACGACGACCATCAACACCAGTAACAACTTGTATCGCGCCACAGCCGTGAATTGCTTGCTAATCTCAGTAAGCGTCAACTCTACTTGAGAAGCCAGCAGCAGCGAAAACACGGGGATCAGATATAGAAAGTAGCGGACGTGGATGGGTCGGGGGACGATCGAAAAGAGGAGCAGGCTGGGAAGCTGCCATAAGAGCAGGCGTATTTCTTCGCGCTGCTGCCAGGCTGAACGCCGATTGACGAACCAAAGCGGCCAAAAGAACAGGAAAACAATGCCAACCCAAAAGAAGAGAAGAAAGACGATGAGATTGCGGCCGGTACGCAGCCAGATAGCGATGTCACGTTCCATTG
>JAWVYQ010000003.1:0-55661 GCA_033722615.1 Promineifilaceae bacterium (SeqCode) | reverse complement strand
GGATGGGCGTGTACTGGGTCATTCCCTTATTTCGGTTCCCTGGTTATGCTTCCTGGCGAGCGGGCGTTCGCCTTGCGGCGCGAGCCGGGCGTGCATTTCCCTTCTCCTTTCTCGCCCCGGTTCCTTTCTCGGTTTTGGCAGGCACCTTCTCGTCGTCCTCCTTCCGGGAGTGGAGGAAGGGGGGTAATTCGTCGGTCACCGGCTGGAGACCGGCCGGTCGGGGAGCGCGGCGGGCCTGCGGATCGCGCAGCGGCCGTTGCCGAACCGGCAGCCCTTGCCCGGGACGCGCGGCCGGCCGTTGCTGCTGTACAGGTCGAAGCTGGTCAAAGTCGAACAGATAGCCGCCGGCCACCGTGAAAGCGCCGATGAACAGGATGCGCGTCAACCATACCAGAACGGCCACGAAAATGGGGACGATTTCTAGAAGCTGCTGCCGAGAGAGAACCTCGTTGCCCAGGTCGTGGGTCAGCAGCGTCAGGGAGACGGCCCACCAGGTCATAAGCGCGTTCATCGTCGCCACCAGCAGCCACGCGCCCATCAGGTACCAGAGTTCCGTTGGCGGCTCTCCGTCTTCCGCTTCCGGCAGGAAGAAACGGAGCAGGCCGGCGAAGTCGATGGCGCAGAAGGCGATGGCCAGCACGGCCGCCCAGCGCAGCCCCGCGAAACTGACGTCTCCCAGCAGATTCTCCAGCGCGTATTGGGTTGTGTCGAAGTTGAAGATTTCAAAGGCAAACAGAGCCACCAGGAACAGAAGGCCAATGACCACCTGCCCGGAAAGGTGCAGGCCGCTTCGTGCCTCGTCCTCTGCATGCCCGGCGTTTAGGAGCTTAACAGCCACCTTTTTCACCTCCTTTCTCAAAATTTTTGCGAAAGTGTTTAGAACTTATGTTCTAATCATACCATAATACAAAGTAAATGTGTGCCCACCCGTCCGGAATTTCACCTCTCTCTAAACCGTCAGAGTGCGTGGGAGGACGTGTCGTATTTGTCTTGCGGGGCGTTTGTACTTTACGGAGGTTCAGATGCGGAATAAGAGGCGGATGAGGCGCAGAAGCCAGAGCCGGCGGGCCATCTGGCGCCACAGGCGCACGGCTTCTGCGCGGGCGGCCGCGCTGCGCTCCGGGCTGTACTGGCGCGCGATAAAGAGGGCGGTGAGGCGTTCGACGCCCGGTCGGACGCCGGACACAATCTGTGCGAGCCGGGGATGGCTCTCCCACTGAGCCAGTTGCGCCAGGAAAGAGGACGTAAATTCGGCCGGCGTTTGGCTCGGCGGGGTGGGCTGGCCCAGCCGGCGCGCCGCGCGCAGCAGATGGCCGTACGCCCACAGAACGGCGTCAGAGGGAGGGCGTCGCGCCGGCCGCAGGTGCCACCAGATCCAGAGGGCGACGATGAGAACCATCGGCAGGACGGCCCACAGCGGCGAGAGGCCGTCGTCCGGCGCGGTCGCCGGAGGGGGAGGCGGCAACATCATCGGCGATTCCTCCTCAGGGCCAACCTCGCCGCCCCCGGCGGGCCGTGTTGGCTCAGTGGAGATCGTTGTGGAAAAGGCCGCCGTCGGTTCGAACTCAACCCAGCCGTAGTCGGCGAAGTAGACTTCGGGCCAGGCGTGAGCGTTGATCTGGAAGATGCGCTGCACGCCGTCGTCGTCCGCCGCCTGGGTCAGATAGCCGGTTGCCAATCGCGCCGGCAGCCCCACGCTGCGGGCCATGACCACCATGGCCGAGGCGTAATAGTCACAGTAGCCACGCTGCAACTCAAACAGAAAGAAGTCGACCGGGTCGCGATCGTCGGGCGGCGCTTCGACTTCCAGAGAGTAGGGGTATTGGCGCAGGAACGCCTCCAGCGCCCTGGCCTGGTCGAAGGGCGACCCGTGCGGGCCCGTGATCTCGCGGGCGAGGTCGTGGACGCGCGCCGGGATGCCTTCGGGTAAATTCGTATAGCGGGAAGCGGTGGCCGAGGGAAGGTCGCCGGCCGTCGCCTGGCGTAGTTCCTCCGCGCCGGCCGTCGTCAGGCGGGAGGCGGCCGTGTAAGCGGTGCCTTCTCCGTAGACGCGAGATAGGTCGTCCAGGCCGCGCCAGTTGGCGGTGACCGGCTCTTCAAAGCGCACGGGCAGACCGATGGTATAGCGGATCGTTCGCTCGTCGTAGAGCCACCGTACCGTTTGCGTAAACGTGGTCTGTCCCTGGTGGGTGGGCAGCGGGAGGCTTTCCCCGGCCGCAAAGGCCTCCTCTCGTTCTTCGGAGAGCGCCCAGCCCCGGCCGGTATAGACGCCGTAGCTGGCCGCCCGCCAGTGAGTGGCGGCTCGGTGTTGTGGGCGGACGGTAGCCGTCATCATGAGCGTTTCGTAGAGTTCGGGCGCGTCGCCGAGTAGGAAGCTGCGCGGGAGGATGCCGGCGCCGCCGGGCGCAAAATCCGGCCCGCCGCGCGGCTGGCGCACACCACCGAAGGCGCGTTCCAGCGCCTCTTCTGCCTGCTGCACTGCCTCCATCTCCTGGAACGTGCGGGCCACGACGTCAAGACGGATGGTGGGGAGAATAAAGCTGATGCTCAGCAGGGCCAGGGCCACGGCGCCGGCCGCGGCCAGCAGCTCAAGGCGTATTTCGCGCGAGTAATCGACGCCCCGTTCCCGCCACGCCACTTCCATATTCGCGTAGTGCATGGCCGCTGCCAGAAGCGTGGCGCACCCCACGAAGAAAGCGGCCAGCCAGACGAGGTTCTCGTCGCCAGAGAAGTAGGCGTTGGCTGCCAGGGCCAGCCCCAGCGGCGTGAGGGCGACCAGAGGGCGGTGCCGGCGATAGGTGATCCAGCCGGCGTACGCGCTCAAGAGCCAGGCCATCAGGCCTAGGCCAAAGGCGAAAACGATCGTTTCCTGGCTGCGGCCGCCGCGGGCGATGGCCAAAACCCAGCCGGCGAAGCGGTCGACGAGCACGGCCCACTGCTGGCGGAAGTAAGCGCCCCCGGTTCCTTCGAAGAGGGTCGTTACAGGGGGGAGCAGGCGGCCGACGTGGAGGGTCGTTACGGCCAGGCCGTAGCCGAGGAGCAGCAGCCAGGCGGGCAGGGGGCGCAGCGGCCGCTTGGCCAGGACGGTGGCCAGCAGCAGGCCGAGCGGAGCCGTGATCGCCACCACGCCGGCTTCGGGCGTCCATTCGACCGTGACGACGGAGGTAGCCAGGCAGGCGACGGCTGCCAGCAGCAGACCGAGGGAAAGCCAGCCTTCTGCCGGCCGGTAGCGATGCCAGGCCCACTGGAATGCTCTTGCGACCATTTATCTGAGGGGCGGCCGCGTCTGCGAACGGCCGCCGCTACGATATTATCCTCTCGTTGGCAGAGCCGCCGGCAAAGTGAAGCCGAAGCGAAGCCGAAGCGAAGCCGAAGCGAAGCCAATCACTTGCGCCCTGGACATCTACCCCTTGCGTCTACAAATTGTCGGGAGCGGGCTCTGTCTGCCGGTGCGCCCAACGAGTGAGGAGCATCGATAGCGTGATGAGGGTGAACGCGGTCAAGGCTTGCAAGGGGATAGTAATAAATCCAAACCAGTTGACGAAGCGACCGCTGCACGGCACGCCGGTGGTGCAGACGTTGCTGCTGCCAATGATGCCTAACTGGAGAAGATAGTGGTAAGACGAGATGAAGATGCCGATGAGGGAAAGGGGAAGAACGTAGCGCGGTAAAAAATGGTCGCGGCTGATCAGGCCGACCAGCGTCACGGCGACGAGGGGGTACATCAGAATCCGCTGGTACCAGCATAGCGTGCACGGAATGTAGCCCGCTACTTCGCTGTAATAGAGGCTGCCCAGCGTGGCCGTGATGGCCACCAGCGCGGCCACAGCCGGGGCGTACTCCTGAATGGCGTAAATCGTCCTGTCTGATCTCATATTGATTTCTTCCTATGCCGACTTTAGGTTTTTGCTTTTTCCGCATGATTTCCAGCAGCGCGAATATATCATCTCTAACCGGAGTCGAAAAGTTGTGGCAACGAATTGAACTTGACGTGACACCGGCTGTGTGCTATAATTATATCGTAAAATTACGATTAAAGTTCACCCACCCCTTTTTTAGGACATCTAATCGTAAAAATACGATTATTGGAGGTATAGCATGTACAATTGGAATGACGTTGAGGTTGAACAGAAGATCGCTCAGGAACGGTACCAAAGCATCGTCGAGGGCCGCCGCGTTGACCGGGCGCGGCGGCGGGTAGGGGAAGGTGACGGTGTTGTCTCTCCTTCCGCTCGCTTGCTGGGCTTTCTTGGCGAGCTGCTGGTGAGTTGGGGCTGCGCTTTACAGGAGCGACGAGGGCCCGATGGCACGGCCGCCGTTTGCCGCTCGGGCGCTGCTGGCTGATTGCTTCTCCTTACGAGACAGAATCCGGCTGCTTGAGGACGACGACCTTGCCCGTGGCCAGCGTTTTGAACTCCCAGAATCCGCTTCCCTCCTCTTCGTCGGGCGGACGGCCGACGTCGCCCTGGTGAACCAGGTGGCAATTGACGCCCAGGTTGCGGATGGCGTCATATAGGCCACGGTTGGATTGCTCCGCGCCGAAACTGGCGCGTTCCATCAGCGTCACGTTGCACTGGACGCCAGCGCGCGTAAGTTGGGAGAGGGCGGGCAGCCACTCGCTCTCGGCCGTCGGCGTAATGATCACGACCGCGCTGCCTCGTTGGGCCGTGCGGCCGGGGTCGCCGAGGGCCTGCTCCAGCGTCGTATCGCCGTCGGCCGTCACCAGTGCCAGGGCGTGTAACAACCGCCACTGCTGTCCTTCTCCCTGGCCCGGCGGGATAACGTGCGGGTGCCGGCCATAGGCGGCGAGACCGATGGGGCGATTTTCGTGTAGGGCGCGAGCCGCCAGGGACGCCGCCAGGAGCACGCCCTGTTCCTCCGTTCCCTCAGGTCCGCTCCCCACTTGCGCGTCCGCCTGCAAGTCGAGCAAGAGCCAGATAGGGCCGGCCGCGTCCAGGTCGAACTGGCGTACGTATAGGTCGCCGGTGTGGGCCGAGGTGCGCCAGTGGATCCAGCGGTACGGATCTTGCGGCCGGTAATCGCGGACGCTTGCCGCATTGACCGTTGCCTGCCAGCTACGCTCCCGCGCGCGGGAGCGCCCCGGACTCTGGCCGGCCGGCAGAGGGATGGGCAATTCGGAGAGGATGGGAGGGTGAATGATGATCTCTTCCGAAACGGGATAGCGGACGGTGACGCGAAAGATGCCGAAGGGATCGGCGCTGTGTAACGTCCACGGACCGAGAAGAAATTGGCCCCGCTGCTGGCAGATCGCGTCCTGGCGCCACCGCTCCACCCCGCCGGCGCCGACGCTGCGCACCACGGCCGCCCGGTAGCCGGGGACGTTCGATTCGTCGACGATCTCCACCCAGAAGGCGGGGAAGGGGCTGCCGTTGGCCAGCGTAAACTGTTCGACCAGGCGGTCTCCGACGGCGACCCAGCCGAAGCGCAGGCGCCGTTGCCCGCGCAGCCCGCCGGCCAGTTGTTGAGCCCATAGGAAGGCCACGGCGAAGAGGCCGCCGAGGCCCACGAGCAAGGTCGTCCAGATGCGGTCCGGCACGAGGAGGGAAGCCAGCACGACCACGCCCAGCCAGAACAGGGGCAGACGGGAGCGCAGATGGAGGGAGACGGCCGGCTTCACGCTTCCCTCGCAGCCGTCTGGCGCCTGTGAAGAGAGAAGCCGGGACAGTTCGGACCGTGCTCGATAATCTGTTGCATCATCCGGGCGTGTGCCACCGATTCGTTCATCTCAGGCGGAATGGATTGACCGATAGATGCTCAGCAACGTTGTTGCTCTGCATCTGTGTCACCTTTAACATCCTCGATGATACGAGAATGGCGCTCCGCTGCAACAGAATCTGGCCCCGGTTCGGGCTGGAACGCTGCTGCCGCTAACGCCCGATGACCGGCAGCAGCACCTCCGATACCTCTTTCGGCAGCACCCGCAGACGGATGGCAACCGTTACCTCCTCCTGCGCCACCACGTCTGTTTCCGTTCTGGGGGCCTGGAGGCGCGTCGGCGCCGTCTGGATCGTCACTTCTCCTTCGTAGATGCCGGGTTCCAGGCCGGCCGGATCGGCCGTCATCGCCAGCCGGTCGTCTGGGAGCGGCTCCAACTGCAGCCAGGAAGCCGTCGTCGTCGCCGTCCACGCCAGGTCGCCGGCGCCCAGATTGAAGATGTCGATAGTCTGCTGGGTCGAGCTACCCTGGTTGCTGGCGACGATGAATTGGGCCACCGAGGGACCATAGACCACCAGTTTCGGGCCAAGCTTATAAGGCGGTTCGAGGGACGCGTCACACGGATCTGTGTTCCACGCCTCCTCTTCGCCGTCGTAAAAGCCGTCGCCGTCGCTGTCGGCGTGGATCGGGTTGCTTCCCAACTGCCACTCTTCGCCGCTGGTCAGACCGTCTTCGTCCGGGTCCTCGGCCGCGCCACTGATGTCGTAAGCGGCCGCCCAGACGTCGGGCAGGCCGTCGTCGTCGTTGTCGGCCAGGTCACCGTAGACGCCGCTGGTGTAAGCCGTTTCGCCCACAAAGCGGTTGGCCTTATACGCTGCTACCCCCAGTGTGTAGCGCTGGCCCGGCGTCAACTCGCTCAACTGGTAATTGAGCACGTTGCCAACGTCCACCGGCGTCTGGCCCTCCTCGGCCACGGCGTCCACGTCCGGCAGCAGGCAGCCGGCCGGCCCATATCCCACCAGATAGCCGGCCGCCGGCCCGCCCGTCGCCGGCGGCATCCAGTTTAGGTCGAAGATGCCACCGACTCCGTTGTTCACACTGAACTCCTGCGGCGGCCCTAACACCGGCTCCGGCGTCCGCGGTAAGGTGAACGTGTGGGTGTTACACGGGCCGACGTTCTCGCTGAAATCGTAGGCGCGCACGCAGATCTCCGTGGTGTAATTGGGGGCCAGCCCCGTCAGGCGGGCCACTTCCGTCCCCTCAAACCACAGTTGCTTGCCGTCAAAGAAGATCGACTCCGGTCCGCGCGGCACCCGGCGCACGGTGCGCAGCAGCGTTTCGTCGCGCCAGTTGGGATAGTCATACTCGATGAGGTAGCCGGCGAGGTCGGCCGCGTCCGGCCGCTGCCAGCTCACCACCAGGTTGTCGGCCATGCCGGGAGCCGGATTGATGCTGATGATCGTCGGCGCCGGCGGCGGCGTCGTGTCGCTGATGACGACCGTGCCCGGCGCCCAGCTGACCACGTGCCCGTTAGCCTGCTGGCGGTCGTCCAGGCGCAGGCCCACGGCGTACTCCCCGGAGGGCACGCTGGTCACGTCCCAGTTGTAACTGCCGGCGTTCCCTTGCACCTCGCCCGCGATGGGAATGCCCAGGAAGACGCCGGCCTCCGTTGGTTTCGAATAGACAGGAGTGTAGACCAGCTCGGCCCACACGCCGTTACTCAACGGTGCCCCGTCACGGGTGGCGTTCCACTGCACCGTCAGGCTGTTGCCGGTTGGCGTCGTGTCGCTGATGGCCGGCGTGACCCACTGGACCTCCGGCGCCGGTGGGTCGCTGAAGGCCGCCAGCTGGTAGTTGTTGTGGCTGCCCGGTGGCAGTCCGGCGTCAATGTTGCTCAGTTCCATCGTCCAGATACCGTTCAGGCTCTGGCCACTCACCGGCCGCAGGTTATAAAGCACACCCTGCGTGTTGCTGGTGGTCGTGTTGGTCATTGTCACACCGTAACTGGCGGCGTTCCCCGGCGTAATTTGCACGTTGTCTGGCGCGATGAGGGCCGGCGTGGGCGAACCGTTCTGCCAGCTCCAGCTAAAGCCGGCACGGCCGGACCCCGTCACGTCGAAGGGACAACTGATACTGTTCCCCGTTTCCGTACACGCCTCGCCCGGTGATTTCACGTCCCATTCCTCCAGGGAGCTATGCGGTGGTGGCCATAGATTGAGCTGGGTCTGGCCCGGCGTAACGATCGGGCCTGGCGCCAGAGGCGCGGCCGTCTGCAGCAGCGCATTGCCCGAGCCAAACTGGTCGATCAATACGTGGTTGTCCGTGCCAAAGAAAAAGTCCATGCCGTCGCCGTCCACGTAGGCCCCCATACTCACCCCGGCGATGGTCAGCGTGGTAGACATCCCCCAGCGCGGATCATTGCAGCTCGAAGGGCTCTCGCAAAATTCGCCGAAGCTGATCTTGAGACTTATCTCAAAATTGAAGGGCGGCAGCGGCGGGAAGTCGGTGACGTAGCCTTCGGGAATGAACAGCCCGGCCTCCACGTACCCGGTAAAGTGGATGGCCTTGTCGTCCGGCAGCCAGCTATATTTGTTCTGCCAGCCCTGGCCCATCCACAGGTGGGTATAGAGTTCTCCGGCGATAATACCCCCACAACAATCGACCCCGGCTTGGAGTAACACGTCAAGTGGCGCCCAGGCCACGTGCAGGTACAGCTCGGCGTGGAAGAACTCCACGATGTCCGCTTCCGCCTCCAGGCTGAAGAGGCCGGCCGTGTCAATCGTCACCTCCCCCATCCCGTTGGTCACCATCGACTGGTCCATCGTCTGGAAATCGATCTTAATCGTGATCACCACGTGATCAGGCGCGATAGTCACCGTACCGCCGATCAGGCTCACGCCCACGCCCGTGCTGCCCACAGGAATACCCGGCTCGGGCAGCGCCAGCTCCAGCGCGACAAAGGTCAGAGAATCTCCGCACAGTTGGAAGGCGACCTTCACGTAAGGAGGCACGCCGGTCTCCCCCACCGACGGCAGACCCATCTGCGCCTCGCCGCGGATGACGGTCACCACCTCCGAGTCCCCTTCGAAACAGACGTCCTGCACCACGCTCACGCTGGCGCCAAAGGAGTCAAAGCTAAAGGACTGCTCGAAGTTGGGCGATGTGCTTGCCAGCGGATGGTCGTTGCTGAAGAGGAGGACGCCGTTGGGCCCGCTCATCGTCACCGACCCCATGTTGTCCTCGATGGTGATGTCCGGCAGCTTCCAGGCAGCGATCACCTTATCGGCGCTGCCGTCGCTCTGCCACGTGTAACCGGGATCGCGGATGTCGAGGCAACTGGTAGGGGCGCCGCTGATAGGATGGTCGCAGCTTTTCGACGTACCCCCTTTCAGGTAAGGTTCGCCGGGAGGACGTACCACCCCTTCCAGTTCCTGCATCGCCGCCCCCATCTCGGCCGACTGGGCGCCGCGCACATTCAGGGCGTGGAACTGTACGACCTGGGGCATGCCGCCGTTGGTGATCGAGTCCACCGTCTCCAGCCGGCCGGGATTCCCTCCCGTGCCGACGTGGACCTCCAGGCTGGCCAGATCCACGAAGCCGTCCTGTCCGTGGAGGGCCGGCGTTTGCGTGCTCTGCGCCGCATACCAGTAACTGGCCGTGGGCAGCGTGTACAGTTCCCATTCTACCTGCCAGGTGACAGGCACCGGGTCTAGGTTGACGTCCGTCGTCACCTGCGCGTTGACCGTGGCGTCGCTGGTGACCTTTATCGACGCCAAGTCAATCTGGTCGATGACGTTGGCCGTCACGTCGCCCCACTTCTTGGCCAGCGGCCGGATGTTGACGCGCGTCGAGGGTGTGGGCAGCAGGCTGCTGCCGTCGTTGGTGCCCACCACGCCGGTGGGCACGTCCGGCGGCACCGGCCACAGCGCCTTGTCCCCGTACATGAAGTCAGGCGCCACGGCGCCATAGCCGGTGAGCGCGTTCTGCTCGGCCGTTACCCCCACACCGCTCTCCGGTGTCGTCGTCAGGGCGCTGCCGTCCCAGCAGACGCTGCCGTTGGCCACGGAAACGTAACGGCCCCCCACGGCCGGGCCGATCAGCGGAGTTCCCAGGATCTCCCCGGTCGTGCACCAGGTGCCGTCCGCCTCTTCGTCGAAGTCGCCCTCGCTATAGACGGTCAGATTGTTCAGCGAAGAGATGGTGCGTGCCGGCGTGCCGCCGGTGGGCATCTTAATCGGCTGGCAATCGTCAAAGCGCGCGGCGTAAATCGTGCCAAAGGGGCAGCGAATGACCTGGATGGTCAGCGGATATTGTAGCAGGCGCTGCGGTTGCTGGGGATCGGTGTCCGGCGGGTTATGGTTGACCACGGCCAGGGCGTAGCGCCCGTCGCGGGGTAGCAGCGTGTTGTTGACCACGCGCACGCCGCCTCCCTGGTCCTTCACCGAGCCGCCGTTGACCTGTCCCTGGGTGACGATCGTCTGCGCCACCGTGCCGTCGTCGGTGGGCATCAGCAGCATTAGCTCCAGCGCCTGCGTGCTGGTCACCGTGCTCGTCACAAAAATCGTCAGGTCTTCCCACCTCAGCGCGTCGAACTCGTAGAGGTGGATCAATTCGTCAGACGGGAAGGGATCGTAGAGCGGGGGGTTTTTGCCCGGATTGGCGTTGTAGGGTTCCGCCTGGACATACTGCAGGCGGTAATTGCGCTGCTGGTCATCCTCGAAGACGTTCTCTTCATCGGCTATCACCTCGGCCTGTAGCGCCACGTCCTGCTCGCAGACGCCGCTGGCGGTACAGGCATGGTCGTTGATGAAGAAGAAACTCGTCTGGTCTGCCTGGCCGGTCCCCGTATTCTCCAGCAGCCTCTCCGGGTTCTCCGCGTCGCCGGCCGTGAAGTCGAGCAGGCCGAGGTTGGTCCGCGCCGGTAGACCCTGTTGCAGCATGTGGTTGCCGCGCACGGCCACGGCCCGCCAGCGGTTCGGCTCAGACGGATCCTTGGGCAGCAGACGGTACCGGTGGTTGGTGTTCTCGAAAATGCCATCTTTATAACTCGGGACGCCGGGATCGTTGAGAAGGTTGGTGCCCGGCGCGATGCCCAGGGGCGAATAGCTGATCAGCAGTTGTACGCTCTGGGGCCATAGTTGGAAACGGGTGCAAGGCGGCACCAGTTGCGGCTGGTCTTCAATCTGGTAGGGGGGTGGCGTGTGCGGCACGGCCGGGGCGTTCAGCGGGCACGTTGCCCCCGTCGTCGTCACGTGGAACAGGGGGCCGTGGTCGGGGCGCGGCGTCAACGCGTACCAGTCCCTCATCGTCTGTGTCACGTCGAAGGATGTAGGAACGCCCTCGCCGCCGCCGGTGGGCGCCCCCACCTTCAGCGGCAGCGTCTGCGAATTGATCAGGGTCGTCGGCCGGTTGCTCCAGTTGAAGTTAGGATCGCCCAGCCGGTTATCCACCAGCGAGAAACAGCCGGCGGCCGGATTAGGACAGACCGTGCTCAGATCGACTTCTGACAGTTGGATGCTTTTTTGCATGGCTAGCGTCTCGTAATCTGGGCCGTCGTGCTTGTACGAGGGGAAATGGTAATAGGCGGCCGTCATTTTTAGCTCGGCGTGGCCCACCTGCACGAGCGCGTTCTGCAAAGTGGCGGGCAGGTGATTGAACTGAATATAACCGGCATAATGGGCCGATCCGTTGTTCGAGCCGAGCACGACCTGGCCCAGCTCGTAATCGCCGCCCGATTCGCCACTGCCGTCGCTGACCCAGGCCATGCCGCCGGTGCCGCTGCCCGTCGACTGGAGAACCGTCATCGTCGGATCGATGGCGGCCGGATAGCGTCGCTCCGGTGCCTGCCACCAGGACCACGGCGTCCGCACCCATACCTGCCACTGTCCTTCCTTTTCGCCCGGCCGCAGCCGGTAATCGCCATCCACGCCGGCCACCGGGTCATTCACCTCGAACGCGCGCACCGGCTCCAGGCGCAGAACTGTCTCTCCCTCCTGGTTGCGAACATCCAGCGCGCCGTCGATGGTGGCCGGTCCGCTCAACCGTTGGCCGTCTGCCCAGAGAGTGGCGCCGGGGAACAACTGGAGTTCGGCTTCCAGATCCAGGCTTGCCGGCGCCGGCCCGTCCCCCGTCCACTCCGGCCGCTCCGTCAGCACCAGCAAGTGCTCCATGCTGCCCGGCCGGCTGAGCAACTCTTCGGCCAGCGCCGGATCGCTCCAACTGTTCGCATAATGAAGCGTGTAGCCACCGTCGAGCGATTGGGCCGGCGCCTCCGCTTCTGGCAGCGCCTCCGCCAGACGCCGGCTGCCTGCGTACAGTGCTTCCGCCCGCCAGTAGATGGCGGCGTCCTCCACGCCGGTCGAAAGCCAGGCCCGCCGTAACCCTGCCCGCGTGCGCAGGCTGTTCTCGGTGACGATGAAGTTGTCTTCCGTTTTCTGGAAGAGGGGGTTAATTACCTGCCAGGCGCCACGTTGATCCCGGTAATGCAGCGGCCGGCTGGAGAGAACGGTACGGTACTCATCTTCAGCCACCTGGAACGTGGCGCTGTGGGGCGTGCGCTCCTCCACCAGCTCCGGGTAGTCGGCCACCTCCTCCGGTAGCTCTCGCGGATCCACGAGCGCCGCGTCAGAGCCCCCCATTCGCCCGCCCCTGGGCTGCAGACCTCCCGGCCAGGCGACGTGCCAGGGGGATGACGGGCCGGGCTGGCTGGCCTGACTAAAGAGTATCAGGAGCGCCAGCAGTGGCACGGCGAGGAGGTGCCAGGTCTGAACGCGCTTTTCCAGGAGGTGAAAATCAGGGTTAAACATCGGGCTTACTCCATCTGCGCCGTGGAGGAATAAGGGGCTGCGCTGTTACGGCGCTTTGGCTCACCCCGGACCTGGCTCGCACGGCAGGGCTCAACTCCTTACGTCGTTTGCTGAGAGGAACACAACTTTCAAATTCTTGTGAGCACATTACTGGGCGACCGTAAATTAATCGTGAAATGGTCTTCGTTGTGGATTCCTTACCAGTATAGTTGGCAACCGTCCACCTATCGTCCGTGACGCCCGGCCGACCGTGACCATTGGCCGAATTTCCGTTCCCCTGGCGCTTGATGTTCTGGCCGGAACGGTGCATACTGAAACGCATGAAAAAGCATGGTGCAAAAGCGGAAGAAAAAGGAATAGACGTCGAAGCAGCCGCCAGGGTGCGCGATGCCTGTGTAAAGGTAGCGCTGAACGCCTACGAGAACGCCCGTATGGACGGCCTTTGCCAGGAGGGTGCCTGGGAAGCGGCGGTGAGCGCCATGCGCATGCTCGACGTCGACAAAATCGTGGAGGAGTGATTTATCACGATGAACGGAGGACTGCTTGCCTTAGTCGGCCTGGGTATCGCCGTAATCGCCAATGCGTTGCGTGCGCGACGGACGGGAGATATCAGTTGTTTGGGCCATCTCTTCGTCAGCGCTGAAGAGATGACGACGGTCGAACTCGTCTTGAATCGGATTGGCATTGTGGTCTTTGCCGTGGGCGTTGTCGTGGGCCTCGCCATGGCCGTCGCCTCGTGAGCGGGCATTTATATCCCCAGATATATCTCATTTGTATATCGTCGTTTGTCGTCACCTGACCCCTTCGCTGTTACGCTGGATGTAGAAACGATAACGCGTAGAAGCGATAACGTGAGCTTTCTACACAGAAGCAACTGACCACAATCTGACAAACGACGCGGCGATGGGCGAATGTGCTTACGTGTGGAGCACGTAAACCACGCTGCCATCGCCGCGAAAAACGAGGTGAACGAACGGTGACGGAAGTTGAGATGCAAGATACGTACACGTACACGGCGCGGAGCGCGGCCGATCCAGACCGCATAGTGACCTTTACGCTGGCCAACGGTCACATGATGCTCAATCTGACGGGCGTCATGGAGCAGTTGTCCGAAGTTGTATCGGCCGACGAGAAAGCGGCCACGGTCAAGGAGCAGGTGAAGAAGCAGGTCAAGCCGTCGGTGATGAAAGGGATCGAACAACTCTCTGGCCCCGTTCACGTCCGGGACGTAGCGGCCGATCTGAAGAATGAGCGGCTGGTCGTCAGGGCATGGCAGCGCGCTGGCGGCCTGCGTCTGGCGCCCATGGTTATCGGCATCGATCGCGTGGACAATGTGGAGGCGGCCGAGGCCTTCGTCGAAGAGCTAGATGCGCGCCGGAATAGCGTGCAGAGTGCCGGGAAATTCGCCGGCCCGCTCGACTACTGGTTTGGCTGGGCCGCCCTCTTCCTGGCGTTAATCGTCCTGCTGCGCTGGCCGTCAAAAAAGCGGTAACCGAAATCGTTTCGGGCCGCGCGCCCCATTCAAATTCCGTGAACCTTCGGGAGGCTGTGAAACATCTCTCGCCCTCTGGGATCCGCTCGCCGGCCTCCCGGAGGGTGGTTCATGAAGTGACGAAGAGCACGGCTAAATGAGGAATGGCGCTGGACACCGGGGGGCTTATGATTCTAGCATCGTTTCGCCGTCGGCCGCCATCGTGGCCTCTGGTGGCGCGGCGAGGGTAATCCGGGCCAGCGGCTGAATGCTCAGGGCGGGGTCCAGCTCCTCGTACGCCAGGACAGGGACGTCCGGCAGCTCCGGGGACAGCAAGTCGCGCAAGAACGGCCGCACCTGGCTGCTGGTCAGGAGCGCCGGTTTGAGAGAGCCGGCGTCGGCGTCGAGATGGTACCAGACCTGATCGCGGAACGCTTCTTCCTCCGCTTCCGTAAGTAGAGGGGCAGCCTCTTCCTCCGGCGTTGTTTCATGCAGTGTCAGCAAACGCTTCTCCAGGTTCGGGTCAACCAGGAAAACGTGGAGCACGCTCTGATTGCGTGTATAGTGGTGGCTGATCTGTTTTTTCAACTGCTGGCGCACAAATTCCAGATAGGTGCGCCAATCCTGGTGACGCTCACTTTGCGTTCCGGGGGGCAGCGATAGGCGTTGGTCGAAGATGATGTAACGCGAAGCGTCGGCCTCGATGGTGTCGAACCGCAGGAGATCTTCGAGGATGGCGCGCAGGTTACGAATGGAGATCCCTTCGCCGACCAGTCCCTGGAGCAGGGCGGCCACGTCCGCCAGCGCATACCGGTCAAAGACGGCCCGGACCAAATCAGGAAATCTTTCGGCTAGACGGGCCAGATAATACTCCGCATCGTCCACCGTAACCAGGCGGTCAGCCAGGCGGACCAGTTCGCCGTAGGTGAAGAGCACGAGGTACTCGTGTGGTTTCCACGTATCGATCTCCGGAGGAAGCTCACTGTCACGGGAGACGATGGCGCACTCATTCTTGTTGGCCGGGTTGAGGGCTGGCGTCTCACCTGACAACTGCGCCGGCCGGTTAACCAGGATCTCGTCTGGGCGCAGGCCGAGAGCGGGCGCCCCCAGGTGGTCATTCACCTTAACGGCGACCAGGCCTATCTGCATAGATGAAGAGGGAACGACGTAGAGGTCGGGTGGCTGGATGCCGAGTTCGTAGAAGAGGCCGTCCACCATCAGGGCGAAAGGCGCCTGAAACGCCTCCTCTTCACCGTCGTCCCCAACTTCTGGAGCGAAGAGGGCGACCGGCCTTTCCCATTCCCGGCCGGTGATGGCCCATAGATAATCAGGATGAGCGTGGATCTCGACCCGATGGGAGTGCAGGCGGCGGAACAGGTGTTGGGCGATCTCGTCCCGGCTCCACCCCGCCTCCCGGCCCTCGGAGAGAAGGGCCAGAACCCGGCGGCCGTTTGCCAGCGACACACCCCGATTCAGGAGGAAGCGCATGATGTATTCGGCGTCGGCAAGAGAGGGGAGGGGGTCGGCCGCCACGTCCTGCTCTAGAGTGGCGGCGGCCTGAGCGCGACTCAGTAGACAGCCCGGCCGGCGGCGGATGACGTTGAGAGCCAGGTGGAAGATGAAGTCGAGGATTGCCTCACGCTCGGTTTCTTCCTGAGAATCGGCCGCGTTCATCAGCCACTCGTCGGGAAAGTGGTCGGCCCCTTCGCGGAAGAAGGCGAAGCGGGCCTTGTGATGGCGCGGACCAACCGTCCACCAGGCGCGACGCATCAGCTCCAACGTGTAAGGTTGAATCCGGCCGTGGACGCGGACGCGCACGGCGCGTCCGATAGACGGCGTTGCGACTGTGACTGCCGGCGTACCGGCGAGCCCAAGGTGCTTCAGGAGCTGGTCTATCTGGAAGCGGAGACGATATTGAAGGCTTTGCACGGCCGCCGGCGTCGCCAGATGGTGCAGGCTGGCGCCTAATTCAATCGTTACCGGCAGCGCGAGTTCGTTCTGTTCAGGCATGGTTCTTATTCCGCCTCGGCCGTTGTGTAGATCACCGGTTCCAGAAAACGCACGTAGCTGCCGGAGATTTCATCTTCGGCCAGGACGGCCATCTGCGGGAATTCCAGTGCCGTCAGGCGGCGCACAAAGGGGCGCGCACGCCGATCCCGAACGATGAGGGCCAGATCCTGGTGAACGTTCTCGCCCACCCGCTCGCGTACGGCCGCCAGCAACGCTTGCGCCGTCTCCGGCAGCAGCGTCAGGGCTTCGCCGTGGACGTTGCGCAAAATCTCCTCCTCAAACGGTTCCGACCAGCCGATGAGACGGCGGTGACCTTCATTCCCCGGAAGGGCGGGGCGCAGGGCCTGTCGGCACCGTTCGCCGACAGACAGGGGGGATGAATCGTCCTCCGACTGGACAAACGCAGTCAAGATGGTGTGTAGGTCCGTGATCGGCACCCCTTCTTCTAGAAGATGGTGGCAGACCTGGAGCAGGCGCTGCCGGGCGGCCGCATCGGGGAGCGCCCGCGCCCGCAACGATCGCCGGGTTTCTGCCTCTGCTGAATTTTCACCGTCCGCCCACTGATCCAGCAAATTCGATAACGCTTGCACGCCGAAGAAGGTGGAGACATTCTCCTTGAGAACCGCCTCCAGATGGTAAATCATGTATTCGAAATAATCCCAGCCCTGACCTGCCAGCGCCATCGCCGGTGATTCATGTGGTGTGAGCCACGCCCCCGTGTTCCGGCCGGTGCGCGGGTTCAGCACCAGGGTCACATGAGAGGCGACGGCGGTGGCGTCGGGATAGAAGCGGCGGTCGGGATCGAGCCACCCGTCGGCGGTGGGGATCTCGTCGAGCTGGATCAGATATCTATCCTTCATCCACTCCCCGTCGTTAGGGCGCAAGCGCACGCCCGGCACGTCTACGCCCATTTGTTCGCGGATGCGCTCGCGCATCTGCGGAATGTAATTGGTGAAGAGCGGGTGATTGTCGGACCAGCCTTCTTCTTCGGGGAAAAGATGGGCACCGGCTTCGAGGGCGACAGGGGTCACGGGAAGCGGAGGGGCGATATTCTTTCGTCCGCGGTAGCCGGCCAGGGCGGGGGCTGCGAGAGCGGGCCGATATCGCTCGCGCACGAGTAGCATCAAGGCGGCGTGACTTTCGTTTGCCGTGTTGGCCGCCGTAGCCGCATTCTCCTGCCGGCAATGACGGCGATATTCTTCGTGTAGCCAAGATTCCAGCTCGTTGAACCGGCTGGCATCGTCGACGCGGGAAAGTAACTGCTGCACGAAATTGATGTGCCACGCATCCTCCGCGGCCGTCGCCAGTTGGTGGCCCGTTTCGTTAAGGTGGTGACACGCTTCGTCGTGGCGGCCGGCGTCCCAAAGTAAGAGGACGATCTCCTCCAGCACCTCCGTACGCACTTCGTCGCTCATGCCAACCTTCTCTTCGAGCAGGCCTTCCAGGAGCGAAATTGCCTCCTCTCTCTGCTCAAAGCGGCTATAATGCCTGCCTACTTCCAGAAGGACGTGCACGTCTTCACAGGTGGCGACCGCCCGCTTACATGCGTCCAGGGCGCTCTGGCGGCACCCTTTGGCCCGGTCCTTCGCTTCATGCTGAATAGGATCCTTCTTCTTCGCTCCGCTGTCCGCCTCATCGGCCAGCTCTTGGAATTCTTTCTGTAACGAAGCCAGTTCATTGATGAGCCACGGAAGGCCGAAGCTGGGAGCGTTCTTCGTCGACGTCGCTTCCTCGAATAGATTCTGTTTGTGCGTGAGCCATTGCAGCCGGACCCTCAACGGGTCCTCGCCGGGCGATTCTTGCTTGATCTGCTCCGTAAAGGGGGATTGACCAAACGCTTTGGCGGTGAGCCAGTTGAGAATGTTGCAATGGGCCGGATCGGCCTCGTAAATTTCTTGTAGTAAGCGCCGGGCGCGCCGGCGGACGGTGCTACGGACGCGCTGGCTCCACGCATCAGACGTTTCCTGTGGCTCTCTTACCAGTTCGCGGGCAAGCGTATGCCGCCGCCGTTGTAGGAAAGAAGGCGCCCCGTCTTGTTTCTCCAGCTTTTCCAGCCAGGGAGCCATATCATTCAGGTTGTTCAGGAGCGCGAAGGCATCCGGGTAGAACTTTTCATAAATGTGTAAATTCAAATTGTAGACCGCTTCAATCGTTTGCACATCCGCTTTCTCGCTGTTGAGGGTAACCAGCATCTGAGCGTAGCGGAGCAGGGCCTGCCCGTGTGCCTCGTTGAGGTCTTTCTCCCAGTTGACGTCGGCGTCTAAAAGCTGGTTGATTTGCTCTGCCGAGAAACCGAGGTCGCGAAAGGAGCGGTGGGGTAGAAAGCGGCGGACCAGTTGCGTTGCCTCTTCCTCGGCCTTCTCGCTGTCCTGCCTGGCGCGCTGGATTTCTTGTGACAGTTTCTCTAACTCCGTTTCCTGCCTCTTTATCTCTTGTTGTAAGGCGTGGAGAGCGTCGTCTTCTGAGCGCGCGGCCGGCCGGAGCATCGACGAAAGGGTGCTGGGCGGTGTCGCTTCACGATCTGTGACAGGAGCGATGCGCTTCAAATATTGCAGCAGACGTTCCCCGGCCAGAGAGTCGCCGTTCCCTTCGGCCAGCGCCAGCGCCACGCTTTCGGCGTCGCCGTCACGCCGCCGAAAGTGAACCTCGTCGGGTCGCTGCCACACCTCTTCTCCGCTCATCCGCTTCCGGTCCCGAAGTTCCTTTCGTTTTGCCTCGAGTTGCTGCTCTATTTGCTCCTTCTCTTTGCCTTTCTCCTTGATCTGTTGGCGTAGTTTGCTTGCCGTCTGCACGGTGATGTCAGCCATGTCCAGGACGGCGTTGATCCACCGTGGCTCCCGGTGCAGTACCTCTTCCAGACACTCTTTTGCCTGAGCCTGCTCCCCCCATCTTGCCTGATGGACCCGGGCTAGGTTGTAACGGGGGAGGACAAAGTCGGGGTCAAGGGCGATTGCTTTCTCGAAGGCATCGGCCGCATTATCCAGCCAGCCTTGGAAGCGGGTGCGCCAGTAATAATTGTAGCAAGCCTCGCCGTAATCGTTCCACATAAAGCTGCGCACGCGGCGAGCGAAGGGAGCGTCGCCCGCCGTCTGTTCCAGGACGGCGTCCCGGTATACGATGAAACGCTGGAGGACGGTGTCGCTCATTGATCCAAAGTAGTAGTCGTCTGCCGAGATTCGCCGGGCCAGGATGGCCGACACCGCATTCGTGTAATATTCGTACGCCGCTTCCAGTTCTCCTTGCTCGGCCTTGAGACGGGCGATGCCGTAGTCCAGTTCGGCGACCACGGTCTCCGGCTGGATTTCCTTATAGTCACGGCCGTATTCAAAGGCGTCCCCTGCGCTAAGCCCGCCGGGAACGTCTTCGTTGAGGAGCCACAGAACGTAGCCGATGTTGGCCCACGCGCCGATGTTACCGGGGTTGAGCAGTAACACCCGTTCATACTCGTCGACCACCAGGCGCGCGCCGCTCCGCTCCAGATTCGGTTGCGAGCGCCAGATCGATTCCATGGCCAGTGCCAGGAGAAACCGGGGAATTTCGAACTTGGGATCCAGCTCCACGGCACGCCGGTAATAGGGGATGCGCGAGTGGGGACGGTTTTCGAGGTTGCCGCTGGCCAGCAAATATTGGGGATCTCGCTCGGCGCGGGCGGGGTCCAGTTGCTGCGCCCGGCGCAAATAAGGCTCGGCCGCGCGGTTAGACCCCATGTGGTAAAGGGCCAGGGCCAGCGTGACGTAGGCGTCGAACAGGTACGTTTTCTTCGCGGCGAGGTCGTCCGGCACGTGCTCCAGACGACGGACGGCGCTGTGGGCCACGCTGGGGGTTTCGAAGAACGAGTTGGGCTCGTGGCCCGAGAGGGTGGCTAAAATGCGATGGTAGATAAGCATATTCGCATAGCCAATTTCGGCCCGGGCGGCCATCACCTCGTTTTGTGCCAGCCCGGGCCACAGGGAAACCAGCCGCTCTCGCAGCCAGCGTTGGAACCGGCGGAGGCCGTTGGCTGCGCGCCGGGCCAGGGCGCGGCTGCGCGAGTGAATGATCCGCCCGTAAGTGATGGGATCGTAAAGGCGCATCGCCTCGTAATACAATTTACGCGCTTCTTCGTAGGCGTCCAGCGTATTCGAGCGGGCGTAATCCTCCGCCTCGTGAAAGTAGGCTGCGGCCCGAAAGCGTCGGGCCGGCAATAGGTCGATTTTGCGCTGAACGTCCTGGCGGATCTGCTTGTAGATCTCGGTCGAGACGCTGGAGTAGACGCGCTCGACGATGCGCTCATACTGGCGAACGGTCAACGGAGGCGGCGAGTCGGCCGTCCCTTTCTCTTTGTCGCCGGCCGGCCTCTCCGTCTCGTAGTCCAGGTAAAATCGCTCCGGGTGGGCCAGCGTTTCCGCTTGGCCGTAGGGGCCGATGCGCACGCGGGGCATCACTTCGATGTTCCAGCGCCCTTTCGGGTTGCGCCGGATGACGTAGCGGCCGCTGACGTGAATGTGCGAGTCGTGTTTGTGCGAAGCTCCGCCCTCTTCGCTTTCCTGGCGCACGATCGCCTCGTCCAGAAGGGAGAGGCGCTTGATGCGCTCGTTGAGGCGCCGTTCAAGGTCCGGTTGCAGCCAGGCCATCTTCTTTTCTTCGGTGGCGCTGTTCTCCACGGCCGGGAAACCGTCCACAGACAGCGTATAGCGGAACGGCTGGCGCGACTCCTGCAACCAGAAACGGCTCCAGGAGATGAGGAGGAGCGAGAGAATGAAAAGGCCGGCCCCTGCCAGGAACGGCCACTGAGTCCAGAGCGCCTCCCATTGGATGCTGCGGACGCCCTGCCACCATTCGCTGCTGACGATGATGATCAGGATCTGGGCGGTGGAAAGGAGAAGGCCAATCCAGCCGGCCATTCCCAGCCGCCGGCGCCGGCGCAGGCCTTGCTGCACGCCTTCTACTTGTTCTAACAGGTCGGCCGGGGGCCATGCTGGCAACTGCATTATCTGCCCCGTTTGGGAAAATGGCGCCCGTCGACGCGTGGCCGACAAGCTTCGTTTGGAGTCTGGATAAGGTTGCTTTGCGGCGGAGAGTGCGCGGCAACGGTGACGCAACGGATGCTAAGAGTGTAAAATAGGCATCCCTATGCTGTCAATAACCTTCTGTACAACGATTCCGCCGCGCTGCGTGTCGTGCGGTTTGCCGGGTGCCTGAGCTTACGCGCCAGAGGCGCCCTCGTCATAGACGGCGGGGTTCGCGCAGTGGGGCAGGCGCCGGCCGGCGAGACCGGCGAGGAGGTTGGACGCTGCCATCTCCGCCATCCGGCGGCGGGTGTCGTGAGTGGCAGAGCCGATGTGGGGGAGCACCAGACAGTTGGGCAGATCGTAGAGGGGATGCCCGGCCGGTAGCGGTTCGGGGTCGGTGACGTCGAGGCCGGCAGCCGCGATCCACCCTTCGCGCAAGGCCCGCACCAGGGCGCCCGTCTCTACCACCGGGCCGCGCGCCATGTTGATCAGAATGGCCGTTGGCTTCATCAGGACCAGCGCCTCTTCGTCTATCAGGTGGTGCGTCTCGTCCGTGAGTGGGACGTGCAGGCTGACGAAATCGCTCTGTCGCAATAGCTCTGTCACGGAGAGGCGTTCGGCATCCAATTCGGCCTCTATCTCCGGCTTGGGGCTCCGGCTGGCGTAGACGAGGCGCACGCCGAAGCCGGCCGCCCGCCGCGCCACCGCGCTGCCGATCTGGCCCAGGCCCACTATTCCCAGGGTGGCGCCGTCAAAATCGGCGCCCAACCAGCCCGCCGGCCGCCAGGTCGTCCAGTGGCCGGCCCGGGCGTCGGCCGCTGCCTGTGGCAGTCGTCGGGCGACGGCCAGGAGCAGGGCCAGCGTTAGGTCGGCCGTGCCTGCCGTCAGCACGCCCGGCGTGTGGCCGACAGGGATGCCGCGCCGGGTGCACGCGCCCAGGTCGACGTTGTCCACGCCGACGGCCATGTTGCTCACCACCTGCAGGCGCGGTGCTTTCTCCAGCAGCGCTTCGTCCACGGGGACTGTGAGCAACGTAAACAGGCCTTCCGCTTCGTCCAGCCGAGCTTCCAACGCCGGAGATAAACCGGCCGACTCTTCTGGATCCGGGCCGACGACGAGGCGACAATGCTCCTCCAGGGAAGCCAGCCATGCCGAAGGCAATGTGTGTGAAACGATAATCAGGGGATTGGATAAGGGGGGTGATCCTTGCTTTTCGTCTACCATCCTTGCTCACCAATGAGGGGGACGAAACGAACGCCGCCCAAGTCTTTCTTCTTAAACTGGTCCTCGTCCGTTCGCGTCAGGCGAACGAGCGTTTGCATTCCCCGCGCCTGGCCAATGGGCATGACGAGCCGGCCGCCGGTGGCCAGTTGCTCGCGCAAAGGTTGCGGCACCCGCGGCCCGCTGGCCGAAACGAGAATGCCCTCGTAAGGGGCGTGTTCGGGCCAGCCCATCGTGCCGTCGGCGTGGCGAACGTGGACGTTGTCGTAACCGAGATCGGTAAGCCTTTTCCGGGCGTACGTTACCAGTTCTTCGTGGCGCTCGACGGCGTAAACTTCACTGGTGATGCGGCTGAGAACGGCCGCCGCGTACCCCGATCCGCTGCCGACTTCCAGGACGCGGTCATCGGAGGAGAGCTGCAACGCCTTGATCATCAGCGCCACGACGTACGGCTGCGAAATAGTCTGGCCGGCCGGGATGGGCAGGGCCGAGTCGTCGTAGGCCGACGCGCGATATTCGTCGGTGACGAAGCGCTCGCGGGGCACTTCGCGCAACGCCGCAATGATGGCCGGATCGCGAATACCGCGACGCTGGATCTGTTGTTCGACCATCCGTTCTCGTTGTTGGGTGAAAAAATCGTCGTGGGTAGACATCGATTCAGGGTGTCGCCGTCGGGACGGGAAGCGGCGGAGCCGGAACGATCGGGATCGTTTCCGTGTCCCCGTCGGCGATGACTGTTTCGCCAAAAATCCACGCTTCGTCGCCGGCAACGCAACATATCTGCCACCAGCCGCCGCTGTTATTGCGGCCGATAATCGTCAGCGAATCGCCCCGGGCTACCTGGCCCACGATAGCGTAGTCGATGCCTGGACCATTACGCACGTTAAGCGTTTCGACGTCGACTGTCGCTGCGGCCGTGGCCGTTACCGGCGTCGCAGTCAATGTAGCCGTCGACGCGAGCCCAGCCGTCGGTGTGAGCGAAGCCGTAATTGTAAGCGAAGCCGTTATCATCGTGGGTGTAGATGTGGGCGCTGCCGTCTCTGCGGCCGCAGGTGATGGCGTAGTCGTTGGCGTGTGTGTCATTTCGCTGACGACCAGAATCGCGGCCGGTTCGTGAGTGGCCGTCGCCGGCGGCGAAGTGGCCGAAGGGGTAGAAGAAGGAACCATCGTCACTTCGGCAACCACTCCCGCCGCAGGGGCCGATGATGAAGCACCGCGCTTCCGATCTAGCAGCCAGCCGCCGGCTGAGAGCGTGCCGGCGAGCAAAATAACTCCGACAGCGATGATGAGTAGCGTTCTACCGCGGCTGCGTTCCCCGCTGTCGCCCGCCCTCAGGTCAGGGAGGAGGGGCGTGTCTTCTGGCTTCTCCAGCATGGGACAGGCCACGTATCCTTCGCTTAGACAGAACGCTTTCTGATGGTCGGGGTCAATTGGCCAGGCCGGCTGCGCATAGTGACAGTAGTTTCCCTCGGCCGCAAAGGCAAGCCACGTCTCGGAATCGTCGGGCAATCCAACGTAGGGGCACGTCTCCTCAACCCTTTCCGTCAGCTTTTGCTGAACCTCTTCACCTTTGACGTCGCCGTTGGGTGCGGTCGAAAGTGTCATACAAGCTTATTATAGCGTGTCGGGAGGGGCCGGGCGAAATCGACCCGGCTCGCTGGCTCTCAGCTCTCTTTGATGAGGCCTGCTCGATACGCATCCAGCAGCCGTTGCAGTTCGTCGATCTGTTCCAGAATCGTCTTGCCGCGATCAGTGTCCTTAACACGGATACGGGTCACGTTTCTTTCTAGGCGTTCCGTCTGCGAGTGGATGTCTTCTCCTTCTTCAATCGCCCGTTGCGTTGAGTCAAAAGAGAGGTGCGAGGCGAGCAGGAATCCGTAAGAGTTGAAGATCAGCGTGTATCCCGCAATGCCCGTCTTCTTCTGGTATGCGCGGGAGAATCCCCCGTCGATGACCAGCAACTTACCGCCGGCTTTGACCGGACTCTCCCCCTTTTTCACCTTGACGGGCACGTGTCCGTTGACGATGTGCCCCGTCTCCGGATCGAGACCAAATTCGGCGAGAATGTGGCGAGCCGTCTCCTCCCGATCGCGCAGATCATAGTAGGGGTCCATCTTCTCTTCGTGGGTCTGCGGGTCGTCGATGAAATAGCGCTCAAAAGTGGCCATTTTGTCTTTGCCGAAGAGGGGGGAGTCCGAACCGCTCCACAGGTACCACATCATATCTAATCCGGCCTGCTTCTGCTCGGGATCGGTGGAAAAATATCCCTGCCGGACCATCCGTTCGGCCTTATCCATAAAAGCCTTGGCTCGATGGGATTCTCCGTCTACCGTGATCGGCTTGAAAGAGCCGTCTTCGTTCATGATGATGCAGCCATGGTAGAGAAGGTTGCCATTGTAGACCAGGTACATCCCTCCCTTGGCGTAGAGGAGGCGAACGTGTTGCTGAAGTCGCTCGCTGTTAGCAAAGGCCAGTTGCAGCTTTTCCACGACGGCCTTTTCCTGGGACGTCAGTTGGAAGGGCGCCTGGGGATCGATGGTCGGAAAGTTGGTGTCGTTAAGGGGGTACTCCGCGCCGTTGAGACGGATCGTACCGGTTTCAAAATCGATCTTGTCCAGGAGCAGCCGGTCGTCCATGCCGTACTCCGGCCGCCGTTGGATCAATTGTCCCTCGAGCTTGAACTGGATGATGGCGATTGCTTTTTGCATCCGGGCCATCAATCGTAGCTCATTTTCTGTGAATTCCTCGTCGCCGGCCGCGCGGGGCATAAAGCCGTCGCAGGGATCGTCGCCGTAAATGTCCAGGGCGAAGGTTGCGAGGGGGAGGACGGAGATGCCGTACCCGTCTTCTAGCGTTTCCATATTCGCATAGCGGAGCGACACGCGGACCACGTTGGCCATACACGCTGCGCTGCCGGCCGCCGCGCCCATCCAAACGATGTCATGGTTGCCCCATTGGAAGTCCAGGGAATGATATTCCATCAGCCTATCCATGATGATGTGCGCCCCCGGCCCCCGATCGTACACGTCGCCGATAACGTGGAGGTGGGCGATGGCCAGCCGCTGGATCAGCTCAGACATGGCGATAATGAAGGCCCGCGCCCGGCCGGTCTCGATGATCGCCGCGATGATTGCCTCATAATACGCTTGCCGGTTGCTGATGCTCTCCTGTTCGTGTAGTAATTCTTCAATAATGTACGCGAAATCTTCCGGCAGCGCCTCGCGGACCGTCGCTCGCGTATACTTTGACGAGACGATGCGACACATTTTAATCAGGCGGAAAAGGGTGATGCGGTACCATTCCGCTTCCTGCCCCTCTAACCCCTTGAGGAGGAGGGGCAGTTTCTGCCGGGGATAGTAGATGAGGGTCGCCAGATTCCGCTTTTCCCGTTCGACCAGCGTATTGGCGAACTGTTCCTCGATCTTGCGCTTGATGGAGCCGGAGCCGTTACGCAGGACGTGCAGGAAAGCCTCGTATTCGCCGTGGATGTCGGAGACGAAGTGCTCCGTTCCCTTGGGGAGGTGAAGGGTGGCCGTCAGGTTGATAATCTCTGTGGAAGCCGCCCGAATTGACGGATACTGTTTGGCCAGCAGCTTGAGGTAGCGTAGCTCTCTCTCCTCTGTAGTCATGACCTTTCCTCTCTCTTGGTGGTTCATTCGCCAAATCCCTGAACCTCTGGGAGGCTAACGAATCGCCTCTCGCCCTCTGGGAACCGCTCGCTGAGCCTGCCGGAGGTTGGTTCACGAGCTTACGAAAAACACCGCTTAGCCGGTCGGTGGGGCTGTTAAGATAATATTATAGCGCAACCGCGGCCGGGGAAAGGCGATTGGTGGCCAACGGATTCCTGTTATACTGGCAACATGGACGTCTTGTTGCTTGCCTGTTACGAATTGGGACACCAGCCGCTGAGTTTGGCCTGGCCGTTGGCCGCGCTGCGCGAGGAAGGCCACACGGTGCGGGCGCTGGATTTGGCCGTGGAGTCGTTTGACCCCTCCGCTGCGGCCGCCGCGTCGCTGGTGGGCATTGCCGTGCCCATGCACACAGCCATGCGCCTGGGGGTGGAGGCGGCGCGACAGGTACGGGCGGCTAACCCGCAGGCCCACATCTGCTTTTATGGCCTTTACGCCTGGCTCAACGCGGACTATTTGCTGACCGCCAGCAACGGCCATCGGCCGCTGGCCGATACCGTTATTGCCGGCGAGTTTGAGGCGCCGCTGCAGGGCCTGGCGCGCGCGCTGAACCAGGGCGAGGATGCGACTTCCGTTCCCGGCGTCTCGACCCTCGGCCATCGCGATGGGGCCCATCTGGAGCGCCTGGCGTTTCCCGTGCCCGATCGCGCCGATCTACCCTCCCTCTCCCAATATGCCCACTACATGTACGACGGCGCGGCCGTGCCGGCCGGGTACGTAGAGGCCAGCCGCGGATGTCTGCATACCTGCCGCCACTGTCCCGTCGTTCCCGTCTACGGCGGTCGCTTCTTTGTCGTTCCCGTGGAGGCTGTCATGGCCGACGTTCGCCAGCAGGTAGAAGCCGGCGCGCAGCACATCACTTTTGGCGACCCCGATTTTCTCAACGGGCCGGGCCACGCGCTGAACGTAGCGCGGGCGTTGCACGAAGAATTTCCGGCCGTCACCTTTGATTTCACGACCAAAGTGGAGCATATTCGAGAGCGGCAAGAGCTGTTTGCCGAGTTTCGGGAGCTGGGCGCCACCTTTGTCGTGTCGGCGTTTGAAGCGGTCAGCGACCGCGTGCTACAGCAACTGAATAAGGGTCACACCGTCGCCGACATGGAAGCCGCGCTCGACATTCTCGACGCGGCCGGCCTCCACGTACAGCCGACGTGGGTGCCCTTTACGCCGTGGACCACGATGGACGATTATCTGGCCTTGCTCGCCTGGATTCGCGAACATCGGTTGATCCAGCACGTCCCGGCCGTGCAACTATCCATCCGCTTGCTGATCCCGCCGAAGAGCGCCCTCTTGGACGAAGTGGAGACGGCCGGTTGGCTGGGGCCGTTGGACGCGGAGAATTTCACCTACCGCTGGCAGCATCCGGATCCCCGCGTGGATAGCTTGCAACGGGCCGTAGCCGACCTGGTCGAAGAGGCGGGCAATGGAGACCCTTATCGCACCTTTGCGGAAGTAGAACGGCTCGCGTATGAGACGGCGGGGCGCCCGGTGCCTCGCTGGCGTCCACCACGGGTCCCCGATCTTCCCCCTCCGCGCCTCACGGAAGATTGGTTCTGCTGAGCGGAGCCCACTGCCGATCAGGTTGATCGGCTCGGTGCCACAGATTGACGTTCAAAAGGAGAAGGGTTGAGCGACAGAGACGAGACCATCAAGCATATCTTGCGCGAGACGAAAACGATAGCCGTGATCGGAATGACGTCGCGCAAGAGCCGGGCCGGCCACTACGTGCCGGCCTATCTGCAGCAGGCAGGTTACCGCATCATCCCCGTGAACCCTTACGAGGAAGAGATTTTGGGGGAAAAGGCCTACCCAGATTTGCACAGCGTGCCGGAACCCGTGGACCTGGCCCTCTTGTTCCGCCGGCCGGAAAGCGTACCGCCCCACGTCGAAGAGGCGATTGAGACCGGCGTCGATGCCGTGTGGATGCAACTGGGCATCGTCAACGAGGAGGCGGCCGAGCGTGCCCGGGCAGCCGGCCTGGACGTCGTGATGGACGCCTGCATGATGGTGGAGCATCGTCGCCGCATGGGCTAATGTAGCCTGACGGCCGGGGGGAACCGTTGTAGAATGGTTGGGCGATAACCGTTCTTCGTGTGTCGCGCTTTCTCTATTGCTGCTTTAGAAACAGGATTAGACCATGCGCTTTTCTCGCTCTGCAGGCGTTTTGCTACACCCGACCTCACTTCCCGGCCGCTACGGCATCGGCGATCTCGGCCAATCGGCTTACGCACTCGTCGACTTTCTCGAAAGGAGCGGACAATCCTTGTGGCAGGTATTGCCCCTGGGGCCGACGGGCTACGGCGATTCCCCTTACCAGAGCTTCTCGGCCTTTGCCGGCAACCCGCTGCTCATCAGCCCGGACCGGCTGGTAGACGACGGATATCTGCCGGCCGAGGCCATCGACGACGTGCCGGACTTCCCCGGCGATCGCGTCGACTACGGCCGGGTCATCGATTACAAGCACTCCCTCTACCGGCGGGCGTTTGATCACTTTCGCGAGCGGGCGACGGCCGCCCAACGGGCTGATTTCACTGCCTTTTGCGATGAGGAGGCGGCGTGGCTCGATGACTTTGCCCTGTTCATGGCCGTCAAGAACCACTTTGTGGAGCACGAGGGTGGGGTGTGGAACCATTGGCCGGATGAGATCGCGCGCCGCACGCCGGGGGGAATCAGGAAATGGTCGAGAAAATTGGCCGACGAGGTAACGTATCACAAGTTTCTCCAATTCCTCTTCTTTGAACAGTGGCTGGCGTTGAAGGCCTATGCCAACGAGCGCGGGATCCACGTCGTCGGCGACGTTCCCATTTTTGTCGCCTTTGATAGCGCCGATGTGTGGGCCAACCGCGGCCTCTTTTACCTGGAAGAAGATGGATCGCCGTCTGTCGTTGCCGGCGTGCCCCCCGATTACTTTAGCGAAACGGGGCAGCGTTGGGGCAACCCCCTCTACCGGTGGGGCCGCATGGCCGAGGCCGGTTACGCCTGGTGGGCGCGCCGTCTGGAGATGGTGCTGTCCCAGGTCGACCTCGTACGCATCGATCATTTCCGGGGCTTTGAGGCGTATTGGGAAATTCCGGCCAGCGAGCCGACGGCCGTCCGCGGCCGCTGGGTGAAGGGGCCGGGAGCCGATTTCTTCCGGGCGATGCGCGATGCGCTGGGCGACCTCCCGATCATTGCTGAGGACCTGGGCGTGATCACGCCGGAGGTAGAGCAGTTGCGCGATCAATTCGACTTCCCCGGCATGAAAGTGCTGCAATTTGCCTTTGGCGGAACGCGCAACAGTAACTTTCTGCCGCACAACTTCAGCCCCAATAGCGTCGTCTACCCGGGGACCCATGACAACGAAACCACCTGGGGCTGGTATCGCAACGCCTCCGAGGCCGAGCGGGACCACGCGCGCCGTTACATGGCCCGCAGCGGCGAAGACATCGCCTGGGATTTGCTACGGCTGGCCCACGCTTCCGTGTCCGTTATGGCGGTGATTCCCATGCAAGATCTGATGGACCTGGGCAACGAGGCGCGCATGAACCACCCGGGCCGTGAGAGCGACAACTGGCAGTGGCGTTACACCGCTAACATGCTGACCGACGTCATCGCCTTTCGCCTGCGAGAGATCACGGAATTGTACGGCCGCCTCCCAGATGGAGAAGAAAAGCCGGAGCACCGGATAGAAGTCGAAGAGGCCGATTCATCCTGATTGGGCCGCGCCCATTCCCGCTTTCATATTCTTCGGGTACCTTCAAGTAGTAGTGGAAGGGTGACGGTTTCGGCGCCATTGCTTAGGCACCGTGCCCGGCATCGTACCCTTCACCGGCGAGAACGGCCGTCTCGCTGGGCTGCGCCTCTTCCATGGCAGCCGCGAAGCCGGACAGCGCACCCTCGATCATCTCGTCGTTCGCCGTAAGCGAGAGGCGGAAATAGCCGGGGCACTCGACGACGGAGCCCGGCAGACAGAAAATGTTGTGGTCGGCCAACAGCTCCAGGAAGGCCTCGTCGTCGGGCAAGGGGGAGCGCACCAGCAGGTAAAAGGTACCCTCGGGCACGTGCAACTCATAACCCATGGACCGCAACTCGCGCACCAGCCGGTCGCGCTTTTCCTGGAGATGCTCCACGTCGATGGAAAGTGCTTCCAGGTCGTGCATGGCGTGCTGGAGCAGCGCGTTGGGAAACGCGTAACCGGTGACAAGTTGGGCGACGAACAGCGCTTCGCGCATGGCGGCGCGGCCGGGCATCGTCGGCGGCAGGGCGATGTAGCCCAGGCGTTGCCCCGGCGCCAGCAGCGTCTTGCCGTACGTGTAGATAAGGAAGGAGCGAGGATAAAAAGCCGTAGGGCTGGGGAAATCGCGGCCGTCATAGATAATGCGGCAATAAGCTTCATCCGAGAGCAGGAAGAGGGGGCGTCCATTCTTCTCGCTCGCCTCCTGCAGTAGATCGGCCAGCGCCTCCAGCGTCTCGGCCGGGTAGATCTTTCCCGTCGGATTATTAGGCGAGTTGAGGATGATGGCCCGCGTCCGTTCCGTGATCGCACCCTCGATAGCCGCCAGATCCAGGTCAAACGTTTCTGGGTCACACCGCACGCGCACCGGTGTGGCGCCCGCAGCAGCGATCAGCGACTCGTAGAAAAACCACGGTGGGCTGATGAAGATGATTTCGTCGCCGGGATCGGTGACGGCCGCCAGGGCAACAGAAAGGGCGGCAAAAGCGCCGTTGGTCAAAAAGATGTCTTCGGGAGCGAAAGGCCGGCCGCGCTGCTGCTGCAACGAGTCGGCGACGACTTCTCGAGCCGGCGCTTCGTTCCCTTTATAGGCGAACCAATCCTTATTCTGTGGCTCGATTTGCTTCTTCAGGGCCTCGGTAAAACCGGGCAGCGGCATCCCGTGGGGGTTGCCGAGGACAAAATCGTAGATCTCCGGGTCGCCCGTCCGCTCGCTCCACGTCGAATTGTTGAAAAAGTCGTTTACGGGCGCCAGCACGTCGATCAGGTCGTTAATTCGTTGGGAAGTTTCTAGAGACATCATCTTCTCCTCTCTGGTCTAACGCTAAAGTTAATTGGGCGGGCGCGCTGCTGGCCGGCGGGTTGCGACTATGGCTGCCCGTCACGTTCGGGCCGCAAACCGGCAAAAAGATCGCGCTCGACCTGCCGGCCGCCGTTGACAAGGCTAAAGGCGCGGTAAAGGGACTGGGTCGACCACAGGTTCCGGCGCTGTTCTTCGGGCAGCTCGCGTAGCGCTTCGTAACCGGGCAACTGGCTGCGATGGCAGGCGATGGCCTCCCAGACCTGTTGCCAGTAAGCGGCTGTGTCCACCCGTGTCGTAACGGCCCAGGGCTGCCAGCTTACGATCCGCCGGACATCTCCGTCCACGTGCATCACCAGTTCGCCAAAGGCCGATTCGTAGGCGGCGGCGTTCTCGTCCGTTTCAGCCATATAGTACAGTTTGGACACGCGGTGGGGAGGATGGTCGCCGGGTGCCTCGTAGGCGGGGTCGGCCGCGGCGACGATGGCCGCGGTGGCGAACTGGCAGATGGCGATGTGATCGGGATGGCCGTAGGCGCCGCTGGGGTCGAATGTGCAGACGACGTGGGGGCGCACGCGCCGCACGTGGCCGACGATGTGGGCGATCGCTTCCTGCGGGTCCGCCTGATCGAGGAGACCGTCCTCATAGCCCAGGAAGTTGACCTCGCGCAGGCCCAGCACCTCGGCCGCCGCGCACAACTCCTCCTCGCGGATGCGGCCCAGAGCCTCTGGGCCGGGGTACTCGTCCTCTGGGCCAAACCAGCCGCGCTCCCCGCGGGTGGCCGTAACGAGATAGGTGCCCACTCCCTCGTCGGCATACCGGCAAAGAATGCCGCCGAACCCCAGCGATTCGTCGTCAGGGTGAGCCAGGACGCACATCAGTTTCAGCGGATCTGTCATCATTCACTCCTCTTGTCGGTCGCGGAAGGCGGCGATCTGGGCGCAATGCTCCTGCTTGTGCCCGTAGAAGGCGTAGGCGATGAAGTCGTCCAGGTCGTAGGCCTCTCCGTACCAGGGGAGAATGCCGTTTTGGGTCCATGTCCCGGCCTGGACGCGCTCCGCCAGCGCCATCACTTCCTCGTAAGCGTTCTTGTACTCCGCTATCACCTCGCCCACGCTGTCGTCGCGTCGCTTCGCCACCTCGGCGTCGTTGAACGAGGCAGGCCCCTTAAGGAAGCGGTCTAACGTCGGCGTGGCTGTGCCGCCGTTGACCAGGTCGTCCAGCGTCTCGGCCAACACCCATTCGAACGAGGCCAGGTGGGCGATGAGGTCCTTCACCGTCCACTCGCCGCACACGCCGGGCGTTTGCCAGTGAGGGGGCGCCAGGCCGTCTACCGCTTCTAACACAGTTCTATGTCCGTTTCTCATGATATCAACTGTATTCATCTTCTTTTCGCTCCTTACCGCATCTTTGCGGTTGTTAGTGTAACAGAGTGTCATTCCCTTTACTCCTAACGAAAGATAGGGATTGGGGGTTGGAATATGGGGTGGCAGTCCGTGCCCGGCAGGATGAGACGGCCGGGCACGAACCATCGCGTAGGGATTAGCCCCCGTCGGGCTTGATGTTCTGGTTCATCCGGAACAGATTCTCGGGGTCATACTTCTGCTTCAGCGCCTGCAGCCGCTCGTAGTTGCGGCCGTAGGCGTCGCGCACCAGCGTCTCCCCTTCTTCCCCCATGAAGTTGAGGTACGAGCCGCCGCTAGAGAAGGATTGCATATCGTCCCACGCGGCCCGCGTCCAGGCGATATTCTCCTCGGTCTCGGCCGGGTCTTCCCACGTGGAGTCGAGGCTGAGCAAGAAAGGGGCGCTGCGGTCTCCGAAGGCCGTCTCCTCCGGCCCCACGCGGCTCATGGCCCCGCCATGGTGCCAGATCGGCACAAGCGTTCGCGGTGAAGGTCGGTTGGCAACGTGGTCGATAATGGCCGCAATCACCTCGTCGTCCAGCCTGTCGAGCCGCAGTGATTTCCAGTAGTAGTAGAGTTCTCCCTCTGGGTAGAAAGGGTCGAATGTCGTTTGTACCTGCGTGTAGGGGTACACGCCGCTCATGTCCAGGATCGGCTCGGCCAGTTCTCGCAGCGGCTGCAAGACCTTTTCCCCCTCGCGCCAATCGTCGCTATATAAGGCGGCAACGACAAGAACTTCCCGGCCGTGCACCGCTTCCGGGAAGACGGGGGCCGCCGGAACGCTCCAGAACGGAGCCTCGCTTGTAACGGTCTCAGGCGCCTCTGCCATAAAGTCGCGCCAGGCGGGCAGCAGCTCAGGGGCTAACTCGGCAGGATACATCACCGCGGCGAACATCACCTCAGGCCCCACCTCGTGCAGCCGGTACTCGAAAGAGGTGACGACGCCGAAGTTGCCCCCGCCGCCGCGCAGAGCCCAGAGGAGGTCTGGGTTCTCATCCTCGCTGGCGTGGAGGAATTGGCCGTCGGCCGTCACCACGTCGGCGCCAATCAGGTTGTCGCAACTGAGGCCATACTTGCGCCGCAGCCAACTGTGACCGCCGCCCAACGTCATGCCGGCGATCCCCGTCGTAGACACCGTGCCGCCGGGAGTTGCCAGGCCAAAGAGCTGCGTCTCACGGTCCAGTTCGCCCCAGGTGACGCCACCCTGGGCTCGAGCCACCCGCGCTTTCGGATCCACCTGGATGCCCTTCATCGGCGAGAGGTCGATTACCAGGCCCCCGTCATTGACGGCGTGTCCGGCCACGTTGTGACCGCCCCCGCGCACCGAGACGAGCAACTGATTCTCGCGGGCGAAATTGACCGCGTCGACCACGTCGGCCGCGCCCGTGCAGCGGGCAATGAGCGCCGGCCGTTTGTCAATCATGCCGTTGTGAACCGTACGGGCTTCATCGTAATCAGGATCTCCGGGACGAATCAGCTTGCCCCGCAAAGAGTCCCGTAGCTCTTGAACGGCCGTTTCGTTCACGGTCACACTTTCTCCCCGTTTCGCGATCGCTTCCATTTCTAACATAGCTTCTCTTTCGTCCTCCTGTATCGCGTCTGGTCAGTGCAGGCGCAATACACTCACAAAATACGTTCGCCGAATACGTTCGCAGATTACGTTCGCAGAACGCGTGTGCTTATGAGTCTAGGAGTAACCCGTGTGGGAGGTCATCCGACGATAGTTTAGAAGGGGGGGTTAGATTGGGTTAAGCGGAGGACGTGCGTCGCTCTGGACGGACGAGATTGCGGAGCCGGCCGTTATCAGATGAGGTCCGCGATCAGATTAAGCTTAGCTCCCTGGCGCGCGTCACGGCTTCGACGCGATTGTCCACGCCCAGTTTGCCGTAGATGTTATGGTTGTGAGCTTTGACCGTCCCGACGGCGACGGTCAATTCGGCCGCGATTTCCCTGTTGGTAAGACCCTGGGCCAGCAGTCGCACGACTTCTAGCTCTCGTTCTGTGAGCGGTTCAACCAGCGCCGAACCGCGGGGGGATCGAGTGGATAATGCGCCCTCTTCTTCTCTGGTTTCCCTTCCCACTCTCTCCTCTGCACTGACGGCGAGTTTCGCCTGTACGTCGGCGATGACCCCCTGCAGCGTCCACGCTTGCTCCCCTGCAGACGCCGCTTCGGGCCGGCCGCCGGATTCACCAGCAGACCGTGCGCGCACCTGCTCCGTCCGCGCTCTAACGTCGTAGTTAGCCGTCTGATGCTGCTGTACAAAATCCAGCCAGGAAAAGGCTGTTTCCGATGCTCTCCTTTTCAGTATCGATTCGGCCGCGCTGACGACGATGCTTAGAATAAGGGGGACGAACTGGATGTCGGCGGCGACTTGTAGGGCCCGCCGCAGGGTATAACTCGCCGTTTCTACGTCACCGCGGGCCAGAGCCGTTCGTCCCAATCCGTGCAGGGCCGTCGCCAACCCGCCCTTATCGTCAATCCCCCTGTAGATGTCCAGACTTTCCTGAAACAGTTGCTGTGCTTTGACGACGTCCTCCTGCTCTAACGCCGCCTCGCCCAGGTGGTTGAGGGCCAGGGCCATGCCCTCCGCGTCGTCAAATTCCTCTCTGATGGCGTAGCTGGCTCGATAATGTCTGGTGGCGGCTTCGTAGTCGCCCTGGGCTGCGGCCACGTTCCCTAACTCGTTGAGACAGTAAGCCGTAAACCAGCGATCTCCTAAGGCTTGCACGGCGGCGTAGCCAGCCTGCGCGTGGTGCTGGGCCTTTTCATATTGGCCTTGCGTCCGGTGAATCCCGGCCAGAAATTGGTGTGCGGCACTCTCGTTCAGAAGATGGCCATGTCGCTCGCTTCTTTGGAGCACCTGTTCCAGGAGACGTTTTGCTTCGCCGTGCTCGCCGCGCATCGAGGCCAGGAGGCCCAGCCCCAGTGCGGGATCGAAAGCGTAGGGCATCCCCGGCAAATCGTCGAGACGACGGTAGACGCCACGAGCGCGTGCAAAGACGACCTGGGCTTCCTCGAACCGCCCTAAACGGATGTGAAACCAGCCCAGACACGTGAGCACCAGCATCGTCTTCGGTTGCGCGGACAGGGTGTCATCGTCCAGGAGCTGCGCCGCGCGGGCAAACATCTGTGCCCCTTCCAGATAGCGGCTGCCAAACTGGCAAAAATGGTACAGGGCGAACGCCGCATCGGCGATCGCGACTACCTTCTCCTGCGCCACCGCCCACTGCCACGCTGCCCTCACGTTATCAAAGTCGGCCGCGATCTCGGCCGTTGCCTCTAACTGGCGCCCTCCGCTGACGTCTGCCGTGCGGTTGGCCAGGAACGCCAGGTAATAGGTAGCATACCGGTTGCGAACGTTAGCCACGTCTTCCGGTGAGGATTGCGCCAGCTTCTCCCTGGCGTACTGGCGCAGTAGGTCGTGAATGGTGTAGCGGCCGTCGCCTTCACGACGCAGCAACGATTTGTCCATCAGCCTCGAGAGCACGGAAAGGGACGCACCAACCACGGCTTGCACCGCTTCACGGCGAAAGCCGCCACGAAAGACCGACAACCGCTTGAAAGCCGCTCGTTCCTCTTCGGTCAAAAGTTCCCATGAGTGTGCAAAAACCGCCCGCATGTTGCGGTGCCGCCGGGGTACGTCGCGCAGGGTCGTGCTGAGGAAGTCGATGTTGCGCTCTATTTCGCCGGCGATCTCCGCACAGGAAAGGGTTTTGGTCCAGGAGGCGGCCAACTCCAATGCCAGCGGGTGGCCTTCCACCAGGCGGCAGATGCGGGCTACGCTTCGCCGTTCTTCGTCGATGGAGAAATCGGGCCGGACGCGTCGCGCCCGTTCCCGGAAAAGCTGGACCGCGCCGTAGTCACTGACGTCCGTTTCGACCTCGTCATCAGTAGCGCTCGTACCAGCGCCGTCATCCCCGGCCGGGGCAGGCGGCGAGGGCAAACCACGCAAAGGATACAGCCACTCATCTTGCAGGTTGAGCGCCTCGCGGGACGTTACCAACAACTGGACGGAGGGCGCCCCTGACGCCAGTTCGCCGAGGAAGGTGGCTTCGTCCAGGAGATGCTCGAAGTTATCCAGAAACAGCAACATCTCTTTACCGTCCAGGTAGTTGAGCAGTTGAGCGCGGGACGACTGCCGGCCGGTGAGGGAAAGGGGGAGAACGTCGGCAATGGCGGCGAGAAAGCCCGTGCCTTCCACCGGCTGCAAATCCACGAAGCACACGCCATCCGCAAAGTCATCGGCGGCTCGGCCGGCGGCTTCAATCGCCAGCCGCGTCTTACCTACCCCGCCCGGTCCGACGAGTGTCAGCAGGTGACAATCCGGATTGTTAAGCCGGGCAGCCACGCGTGCCAGCTCCTCTTTCCGGCCGATGAGCGGGGTTGCTTGCCGGGGGAGGTCATGTTCTGCCATCGCCATCCATTATAACAGGCAGGGAGGATGGCTATCCACAATCGAGCTGTAAATGGCTTATCATGGGTGTCCAGTCGTGAATCAATATAGAACATATGTTTTGACGCATTCCGTCTCGCCTGATACGATGGCAGAGCCTTTGGCTTTACAGGCGGAACAAGTCTCTTTTGAACCGATTAACGAGCAAAGTTCAGGGTGTACGCCATGAATAACGAAGGGATGATTACGTACGTCGCTTTTTTACGGGGGATAAACGTTGGTGGCCACAATCGAATGAAAATGGCGGCGCTGCGTCAGACGTTTGCCGACCTTGGCCTGGAGAATGCAGAGACCTACATTCAGAGTGGGAATGTCGTTTTCCGAAGTACCGAAACAAATGCTGACCTTTTGCAAGAAAGAATAGAAGCGGGAATTGAGAAGACGTTTGGATATGAGATTGCCGTCATGGTTCGCACCCGCGGCCAATTGGAGAATGTGGTCGCAAATAATCCGTTTACCCCGGCCGATGGAGACGAGAACATCAAGCTCTACGTTACTTTCTTAAATGATGTGCCGAGCGAGGAGCAGAGACAGATACTCTATTCGGCGCAAAGCGATGCTGAGACGTTTGCCGTTGAGGGCGACATTATCTACAGTCGGTTAGACCGAAATAGACAAGGAAAGCGTGGACGCCGTATCGACGTCAGAAAGAAACTGGGAATATCTGCCACTCGACGCAACTGGCGGGTGGTGAATAAAGTGCTTGAATTAGCGAACTCGGCCTGACGTTTCGCCCAACCGGGCGCAACGTCGCAAAGCAGGCTTCGCGTGGGACACCTGTCCCACCCCCTCCCTAAAAGCCCACCTCAAATTGATGACACGGGACTCATGACGGGTGCCCCCTCCTTTTCCTACACTTACTCTAAAGAAAGCGTATTAGTGGTGCCGGCAATCATGTTGCAGCGTAGGAGTCGTTGCCGTGCGCCGGAAAAGGAGTTGGTTAAAGATGTTGAAAGAAGCAGATCCTACGACGACCGTTTCACTTGACGAAGAAGCGGTAGAAGCTTTTGCCGGCCAATTGCGTGGCGAGCTGATCACGCCCGCCAGCGCTGACTATGAGGAAGCGCGCACGATATACAACGCCATGATCGACAAACGGCCGGCCCTCATCGCTCGCTGCGAGAATGTGGCCGACGTGATTTCGGCCGTTAACTTCGCTCGCCAGAATGACCTGGACCTGGCCATTCACGGCGGCGGTCACAATGGCGCCGGTCTGGCCCTGGTGGACGACGGTCTGGTCATCGACCTCTCGCCTATGAACGGCGTCCACGTCGATCCCGATGCAGGCACCGTGCGCGTCCAGGGTGGGGCCACCTGGGGCGAAGTCGATCACGCCAGCCACGCCTTTGGCCTGGCCGTGCCCAGCGGCATCATCTCCACCACCGGCGTCGGCGGCCTGACGCTGGGAGGTGGGCACGGCTACCTCTCGCGCAAGTACGGGCTGACCGTGGATAATCTGTTGGAAGTAGACGTGGTCCTCGCCGACGGCCGTTTCGTCACTGCCAGCGAAGACGAGAATGAAGACCTCTTCTGGGCCATCCGCGGCGGCGGCGGCAACTTCGGTGTCGTTACCTCCTTCCTGTTCCAGGCCCATCCCGTGGATACCGTCTATGGCGGGCCCATCATCTGGCCCATCGACCAGGCAGAAGAGATCCTGCGCTGGTATCGTGACTTTATCTCAGAGGCCTCCGAAGATCTGTATGGCTGGTTTGGCTTCCACCGTGTGCCGACCGGTTCACCCCTGCCGGAAGAGTTGCACGGTGCCCACGGCGTTGCCATCACTTGGTGCTACACCGGCCCCATGGAGGAAGCGGAATACGTTTTTGAACCTATCCGTAACGTAGGTACACCGGCGCTGGATCTCGCCGGGCCCATGCCCTACCCCGCGCTGCAAAGCATGTTCGACGAACTGTACTATCCTCCGGGGTTGCAATGGTATTGGAAAGCGGACTTTGTCGAAGAGGTCAGCGACCAGGCCATCGACCTCCACCTGGAATACGGCTCAGACCTGCCAAGCGAACTGTGCACCATGCACCTCTATCCCATCGACGGCGCCGTGCACGAGGTGGGTCGAAACGAGACGGCCTTCAGCTTCCGTGACGTGACCTTCTCCCGCGTCATCGTCGGCGTCGACGCCGATCCGGCCAACGCCGAGCGCGTCAGCCAATGGGCCAGAGAGTATTGGCAGGCGTTGCACCCTCTCTCTGCCGGCGGTGGCTACGTCAACTTCATGATGGAGGAGGGCGTTGATCGTATCCGCGCCACGTACCGGGACAATTACGAACGGCTGGTTGCCGTCAAAAACAAATATGACCCGGACAATCTCTTCCACGTGAATCAGAACATAAAGCCTGGTTAAGCGCACGCCCTCAGGCGGCTCGACGGTGGCTGTCATTCACTCCCTCCACTGGCGCCGCGGCAACCGGCGAGTGGCAGAGGACGTGCACAGGAGAGCCTCAACAGCGTCAGGAGAGGCGGATGGTTCCTGCAAGAGGCAGGCATCAAAACCATGCCCCTCTCCTGCGGCAAAATGAGGTGAGCCAATAGGGATGATGACGAACGAACAATATGTTGCCGCAAACAGCACGGATGCTTTCGAGCGGAAGCGTATCGGATTGCTGCGCCGGCTGGAGGACCCACGCACAACTTTGCGACCCTGTCCCGCGCCTTCGTCGATCCATCCTTTTTCCTCATCGATCGCACAACGTTTGCAGTGTGGGGGCGAGCATAGGCTGAAAGGTCGCTTCTCCAGCAGGCGAAAAGATACCCCTTCCATCTACTTCTCACACACTCAGGAGATAAAAATGAATCAACTGTACAGCGTGGCCATCTTTGTGACGCTCTTTGCCGGATACATTTTCACAAACAACGCTCAGCGCGATTTGAATGAAGCACCGTTACAAGCCAGCGCGAGCAATCTCGTTGCCTATTCTGATTTAGCCCAGCAGCAACCGGCGGGGCCGGGCACAGAGGGGGACCCGGACAATGACGGCGGCCGGGAGATACAGGCCACCGAACGGATTTCGATCCCCTATGGCTTTACCTCGACGCTGCCCATTAGCATTGACGGGCAAGGCGTGCAGGCCATTGGGCATGGAGGCTGCACCGAGAATGAAGCGGTGACCGTCGCGGTTACCGTGACCCAGTCCACCACCGGCGCTGTGGCAACCGGTGAGTGGCAGGGAACGTGCACAGGAGAGCTTCAACATTGGCGTGTCGATGCAACCCTTGTTAGCGGAAATGCGTTCGAGGCCGGCGCGGCCGAAGTGTGCGGCGTTGCCACCACGCGCTCCGACGGCGAGGTGACAGACACAGATGAGTGGTGCCCGGAGGACGGAGTTACCCTTATCTGGCGTGCCTACGTGCCAACCATTCTGAGCCGGCTGGAATCTTGACCCCTTGCACGATTCTTTCATTTGTCCAACGATAGAATGGTTGGCAGCGAAATGTAATTACTGAACGATTAGGGGAAGAGATTTTATGTTTGAGATAGCTGACGAAGACCAAATTCGGCCGTTCACTCGGATCGTAGCCGCCATCATCGTTCCATTCCTGGTTCTGGCCTTTCTCATTCTGTACTTCTTTCCACAACAATCCGGGGAACGGTTTGCCTGGGCCATCCAACCTTCTATGACGGCAATGTATATGGGGGCTGGCTATATCGGAGGCGCGTGGCTTTTCATCAGAGCCCTCTTTGGTAAGCGGTGGCATCGCGTTGCCCCTGGCTTTTTGCCGGTGACCACCTTCGCATCGGCAATGTTGCTCGCCACCATTTTCCACTGGGACGTATTCGAGCCCAGCCACTTCCCCTTCATTTTGTGGATGGGCCTTTACGTCGTCACGCCCTTCCTCGTGCCGTTGGTCTGGTGGCTGAACCGGCCCGCCGACCCGGGAACGCCTGAGGAGAGTGACGTGGTCGTCCCCAGATGGGCGCGCTGGTCGCTACGGGGGCTGGGCGTCATCCTCCTGGGCTTTGCGCTCGTCGGATTTGTCCGCCCAAACTTTTTGATCGAAATCTGGACGTGGACGTTGAGTCCCTTGACCGCCCGCATCATGAGTGGCTGGCTTGGCCTGATGGGGGTAGGCGGCATTGTGATTTCGGCCGACACGCGTTGGAGCGCCTGGAAGGTGGGCTTACAGAGCATCGGGTCATGGCACCTGCTCGTCGTCGTCGCAGCATTCTTGAGAAGGGGTGACTTTCTCAATGGGCTGGGCAACTGGTATCTCGCGAGCGTGATCGTCGTCCTGGTGGGAATGTTTCTCCTCTACCTGATAATGGAGAGCAGGCGTAGAGGGTGGGGGTCGAGTATCGGCTAACTTTCTTCTTGCCCCAATCCTGCTTCGCGGGCCAGGACGATGGCTTGCGCCCGGCTGTCTACTTCCAATTTGCTGTAAATACGAGAAACGTAATTGCGCACCGTCTTCGGTGAAACTACCAGCCGCTCGGCGATGGCCTCATTGCTGGCGCCTCGGGCCATCAGCTCGAGGACGTCGCGTTCACGCGGGGTCAATTCAGGGAACAGTTCCTGAGAATCCACTGTCTCTTCCTCCGGCCCGATGACGCCCAGAAAGGCGTGCACTTCGGCCAGGAAGCGAGTCCAGGCCGGCTCTCCGTCTAGCAAGATGTGGTTTTGGCTGTTCAATGGCACGAAGCGGGCGCCGGGAATGAGCCCGGCCAGCAAGCGGCCTTCTTCAAACGGGATGCCCGCGTCGTCTCGACTGTGCAGGACAACGGTGGGCATTGTTACTTGCCGCGCCAGGTCGCTCACGTCGATCTGGTAAAATGCCCGCTCCATCTTCGCCGCATTTTCGGGAGTGGCCGAGATGCGCGCCAACTCGTTGAGCCAATCCATTTGTGCTTCCGTCCCCTCCGGGATGAGCATCGTCGTGAACAATTGGCGAAAGGCCGGATTCTCTTTGCCCCACCCGACGCGAATAACGTTAATCATCGTCTCCGCCTGTAACCGTTCCTCAGGGGTGAGGTCGCGATTGAAACGGCCGCGCGCGTAACCCCCATATAGAATGAGATGGGTCACCTTCTCGGGATGCTTGACGGCGTAGGCAACGGAGACAGCCGCGCCCTGAGAAATGCCCAGCAAGGGAAAGCGCTCCAGGCCCACGGCGTCGACGACGGTCTCCAGGTCCCGCACCCACGCGTCGAGAGAGAACGTGGCTACGTCCCAGTCGGATAGACCGCATCCCCGTTCGTCATAGCGCACCAGCGTGTGGTGCCGGGCCAACCCGCGCAGCCAGTGACGCCACACCGGCCCGTTCCAGTCGTGTTCCAGGTGAGTAAGGTAATTGGCAGCCTTAACCAACGGCGGACCACTGCCCACGGTAGCGTAGGCAATGCGGACACCATCCGCAGCGGTGCAGAAACGTATCTCCTGCTCCACGTCGCTTCTACCTCCGTCAAGCGTTGTGTGCATCTACACTATGTAATTGTAAAGGATAGCATGTCAAGAGAAAATGGCCGTTGCGATGGTCCGCCCCCCTCACCTCATATTGCATCCCCGCTGACCGGAGTCAGAAAGTGAAGCTCCCGTCGCCGGCGGCCCGCTGATCCGCCGATCCTCGAGTGCGCTCTTCTCCACGCCCATACTCGCGCTTTGAGCGGTTTGAGGCAGGCGCTGGGCCGGGCGGACGAAGACGATGAGGCCAGGGCCGCTTCAAAGCGGGCGGCAGCCCTGGCCACAGAGTTGGAGGATTCGGCGCTCAAATCCTCTTTTCTAGATTCAGTATTAGTTCAGGAGCTTCGCAATGGCCGGCAACCCTACACTTGAGCGGCGGCCTCTGTCACCATCTTGCTGGCCTCTTCATCTGCTGTCCGGCGGGCAATGTGCTCCGCAATGTGCTCGGCGTCATCTCCCACGCCGAGAAAGAGCCCGGACTTCAGTGTATGCAGCCAATGGAGCCCAAGGAAGTAGAGGCCGGGGTATTCGGTGACGCCCCGCTCCTGTATGGGATAGTCCCATTCGTCGAAGATGGGCAGTTCGATCCAGCTAAAGTCCCGGTCGAAGCCGGTGGCCCAGAGAATAACACCGATTCCTGCTTCCTCCAGGTCCAACTCCGTGATCACTTGCTGCTCATAACCATCCTGTAATTCTGTCACCGACTCTTCGGGGACGTCGAGCCCCTTCTTGCTCACGAGCTTGTCCACGCCCTTGCGGAACTCGGCCGCCATTTTATCAGAAATGGCCAGGTTCTGGTGTAAGTCAGGCGCCAGAATGGCCTCTTGCCCGCGAAAATCTTCCAGACGGCCCAACAACCGGATACCATCGCGGGCAAACTGGTGCAGGTTAATATCCTGACCACCATCCTTGCCCGAGATCTGGGGGTTAGCCGCAAAGCGCTCCTCCGGTGACTCCAGGTCATCCACCGTCCGGTCAGTCATGCCGAGTTGCACCCCCCACCACATGCCATCCTTGCCCCGATAGCGACGCGGAAGCCGGCCCACGCCGCTGGTACAGAGATAGACCTGGCGGCCGCTCTCATTCAATTCCTGGGCGATCTGGCAACCGGATTGCCCGCTGCCCACAACCAGCACGCCTCCTTCCGGCAGCGCCTCCGGATTCCGGTACTTGCTGCTGTGCAACTGTACGATCTCCTCAGGCGCATCCTGGCTGAACGCGGGGATGTGAGGGTATTGGAACGCCCCCACAGCGACGACGACGTTGGCGGCCTCATAAGCGCGGTCCGTCGTGTGAACCAGATAGCCGTCGCCGTCGTCATTCTCCTCAATTGCAGTCACCTCAACCCCAAAGCGCAGCGGAGGATCGAAGGTGTCTGCGTATTCCTCCAGATAACGGACGACTTCATCCCGCGTCAGGAACCCCTCAGGATCGTCGCCCTGATACGGAAAACCCGGCAATTGCAGTTGCCAGTTGGGCGTCACCAGCGTGAAGGAATCCCAGCGGCCGCGCCAGGACTCCCCGATCCGCTGCCCCTTTTCCAGGACGACGTGGTCCCGATCTTGTTGCGTTAACAGATAGCTCATTGCCAGCCCGGCCTGCCCCCCGCCCACAATAATCGTGTCCCTTTTCTCAACCTGTTCAGCCATATCTATCTCCTTTCTTTTTCGTTCGTGACCTGATGCGGCTTTTCGATCACGCCGCCTGCATCTGCTTCTTGACGTGTGCAATTACCTCGTCCATCCCTTTCCGGGGGCTAAACTCCACGAACTCCGTCGACTCTTCAAACCAGACGGTGTGCCCCGGCGGCAAGTAGTACATCTGGCCCGCCTCGATGGTCTCTTCGTCTCCGTCCGTGTAGCGGACGTTTATCTCTCCCTCCAATACGTAGCCCCAATGGGGGACCTGGCAGAGATCGTCGGGCAAGCCTTTAAGGGTGGGAGTGAAATCGACACCTTCTCCCATGCGCATATAGGCCGACCTCATCTCACCCCAGGCGGCCGACTGCATGTTGGCGGGACCGGCTTCCATCGTGACCGGTAAACGTTCTTTTCTCTTTTTCATAGTCATCCTCCTACTTGTTGGCTGCTCTACAACGATTACTGACTCTTACTAACCGTCTCATGGCGCTTCCTTCCTGTCAGGATTGGGGGTTGAATTGGAACGCGCTGAGTCCTGAGCCTTGGAAGCGATAGGTTAGCATGACTCGTTTATCACTGTAAATGAGGAAGAGGAGGGCGTCATGAGGGCCGTGTCCCAATTGCTGAGACCGGCGTGGGACTGCTGTCCTAGGAGGGTCGATTATCGGCGCGCTTGCCGGCGTATCACTCGGCGATCCGTGCTTCCCGGGCCAGAACAACCGCCTGAGCGCGACTGTCCACGCCCAGCTTGCTGTAGATGCGCGTGACGTGGTTGCGCACCGTCTTCGGGGCAATCACCAGGCGTTCCGCAATCTGGCCGTTCTTCAATCCGCGAGCGATGAGGGTAAGCACCTCTTGCTCGCGAGGGGTCAACCTGGATATCGTTTCCTCTGGATCGGCGGTCGCTCTTTCAACGGTTTCAGTGTCCAGGAAGGCGCGAATCTCAGCCAGGAAGCGCGGCCAGACCGGATCCTCCTCCAGCAAGATGTGATTTTTACCCTCGAGGGGGACGAAGCGGGCGCCGGGAATCAGGGCCGCCAGCTTTCGGCCGTCCTCAAAGGCCACTATCTTGTTACCTTGCACGTGCATGGCGAGCGTCGGCACGTCGACCTGAGGTGCCAGCTCGCGAATGTCAAGTGCGTGGAACGCCCGCCACAGCCGCACGGCAAGCTGGGGAGAAACCGTGCGTCGCTGCAACTTCGCATACCAGCGCAGGTCATCCATCGATCCATCCGGAATCATCAGGTTGGCGAACAGTTGCCGGAACGCGGCTGCCTCCCGCCCCCAGCCGACTTTGATCATCTCCGCTAACGCTTCTGCCTCACGCTTGTGCTGTTCCGTTCCCTTCTCCGTGAACGCGCCGTAAGCGTAGGAATTGAAGAGAACGAGCCGCCTGACCCGTTCCGGATGGTGCACGGTGTAGGCGATGGAGGTGGCTCCTCCCTGACAGAAGCCTAGCAACGAGAATTGCTCAAGCCCTAAATCGTCGACCACGGCCGCCAGGTCCTGCGCCCACGCCTCGACTGACAGATTCTCGACGGCGCGGTCTGAGAGGCCGTTGCCGCGCGCGTCGAAACGGACGAGGGTATGTCCTCGCGACAACTCTCGAAACCAGTGGGACCAGAGCGGGCTATTCCAGTCGAGCTTGAGGTGGGTCAGCCAGTTGGCCACGTACACCAGAGGCGGACCGCTCCCCGACGTGGCATAGGCGATGCGGACGCCATCTTGCGAGCAACAGAATCGTATCTCTTGCTTCATACCAATCTCAGTATAAGTGATTGGCGTGGCGGTCGCAATGGCAGCGGGGCGGCGCCGTCTTTCACGCCGCCCAAACTGACCAACAACACTGAGGACTTGATCTTTCCGGCGCCATTTCGCGCATCGCGCGCTCCAATCGATAAGAGCCACCCCTCTGGCGAGGAGCGGCTCTCTGCAGGTTCACCCACCTGCTGGGGTCTCAACGATTACGAAGCCGGTTTCACGTTCTCGTTGAGGCGAAAGACGTTGTTCGGATCGTACTTCCTCTTTAGCGCTCGCAGCCGCTCGTACTTCTCGCCGAACGTGCTCTGCATCGTCTCTTCGCCGCCCTCAAGGAAGCCGGGAAAGTTGAGATATTCGGCGCCTCCGGAGAAAGGTTGCATCGCTTTTACCGCCTCCCTTGCCCAGGTGACGTTAGCTTCGTCGTCGGCTGCGTCCTCCCAATTAGCCTCGATCCCCAGCAGGTAGGGCGCTTCACGGCCGCCAAAGGCGCTTTCATCTGCGCCCACCTCCCTTACCGCGCCGCCCATGTGCCAGACGTCCACAGTAGAGAGCGCGCCCGGCCGGGCCTCATTCTGTCTGACGATCGCTTCGATCACGTCGTCGTCCAGGCTGTCCAGATAGAGCGACTTCCAGTAGTAGCGCATGCCGTCCGGGTAATTCTCGTCCAGGATCGTCTGCACGTCGTCAGCGTACGACATCGGGCCGCTAAAATCCACCATCGGCTCGTCAAATTCCCGCAGTGGTTGCAGCACCCGCTGTCCCTCTTCCACCGACCCGGCGTAGCAGGCGGCAAAGAGGACGTACGGTTCGCCGTGAATCGTCTCGGGAAAAACCTCCTCCGGTGGTACGTCGCCGCAAATGGCGAAGGAGCTGACCTCGTCCGGCGCCGTCTCACAATAACCGCGATAATAGCGCAGCGCCTCCCGGATCTTGCTGCCGTGATAGAGGGTGAACACGAACATCACCTCGGGCCCGACGGGATGAGCGCGGAAGGTGAATTCGGTCACAATCCCGAAGTTGCCGCCCCCGCCGCGCAGCCCCCAGAGCAGGTCGGCCTTCTCCGCTGCGCTGGCGGTGATCACTTTGCCCTCGGCCGTCACGACCTCCGCCGCCACCAGATTGTCACAGCTCAGCCCATACTTGTTGCGCAGCCAGCCGATGCCGCCGCCCAGCGTCAGCCCGGCGATGCCGGTTTGAGAGACGACGCCCATCGGAACGGCCAGCCCGTGCTCCTGCGTGGCTGCGTCCAGGTCGGCAATCGTCGCGCCGCCCCCGGCGCGAACCAGCCGGGCGTCGGGATCGACCTCGACGTCGTTCATCGGCCCGAGGTCGATCACGAGCCCGCCGTCGTTGGTGCCGTGGCCGGCGACGTTGTGCCCGCCGCCACGTACGGCAAGCAGGAGATCGTTCGCCCGGGCGAAATGAACGGCCGTTACGACATCGTCCGTGTGGGCACATTGGACAATGAGAGCCGGCCGTTTGTCGACCATACCATTCCACACGTGTCGAGCCTCGTCGTAACCGGCTTCTTCCGGTTGCAGCACGTCGCCGCGCAGGCGGCCGGCCAGCTCATTTACTGCATCGGCACCGACCTTTCTTTCTTTACTGGAGAAACTTTTCAAACTATGCATCTTCTATCAACTCCTTGTGCACGTTTTCATTCTTCGTCGGCTTGAACAGGTTCGTCCCGGGTATAAGCATGGGCGTTGCGCGCCGGTATCGCCGGTAAGTATCGCCAAAGTGGTGCAGCAGATCGCGCTCTTCGAACTGTAGGCCAACGACCATGTACAGCGTCATTCCCGCCGCGAACAGCATGTGGCCGGCCGTCATGCGGGGCGTGGCCCAGAAGGCGATCAGCAGCCCGGTCATCATCGGATGGCGCACGAACTTGTAGAGACCGGGTGTCTGGAAGCGGGGCGCCTCATCTTCGCGGTTCAGCAGAGGCAGGGTCACCTGACGCAATCCGAAGAGGCGGGCGTGGTCGATGAGAAAAGTAGAGGTGAAAACGACGACCCAGCCAAACCAGAAGAGGCCCCACAAGAAGAAACGGCCGGCTTCATTCTCCACGTCCCAGATGATGGCCGGCAACGGACGCCACTGCCAGAAGAGAAGGACGAGCGAGAGGCTCGCCAGCACGACGTACGTGCTGCGCTCGGCCGTTTTGGGTACGATGCCCGTCCACCATTTCTTAAACTGCCGCCGGGCCATAACGCTATGTTGGACCCCGAACAGGGTTATCAGCGCGATGTCGACGGCCACGGCCGCTGCCGGGGTACCATCTGGACCGACGTCGATAGATTTTGGTACGACAAGGTTGCCTACAAAGCCGATGGTGTACAAAAAAGTCGCCAGGAAGAACAGATAGCCGATGACGCCACCGGCAAACACAATCAATTTCTTCATCAGTAGCACGCTCCGTTGGCATACACTCTGGATCGAAACGATCCTGGGCAGGTTGCGCTCTTAAAGTGACCTTGCAGCCAGTGTAGCCGCCAACGGCCGCCTTGTGATCTGGCAAACGTTAGGGTTGGGGTTGGGTTTGGTGGGGGAGCGTTGGGGAAAGCTTGTGGGCTACCGGAGGAGTCCGAGTTCGCGGGCGCGGGCCACGGCCGCCGTCCGGTTGCCGACGTCGAGCTTGCCGTAAATCTGGCTCGTGTACCATTTGACCGTGCCCACGGAGATGACCAACTCGTCGGCAACCTCCTGGTTCGTCAGGCCCTGGGCGATATGCTGAAGCACTTCCAGTTCCCGCTCTGTGAGGGGCTCCGCCAGCCGTTGGCCGGGTGGCGAGATGAAGCGGTCGCCTTCCTCCCGCTCCCGTTCATCTTCGTCCGGCAGTTTAAGCGCTGCTACTTCGTCGAGCACCGTCTGGCAGCGGGCAATGAGATCGGCCGGCCCCTCCGGCGGCTGTTGGTCCGGCCGCTCCGGTGTCTCCCCCGCCCACTCCAGACAACGGCGAGCCCGTTCCTTCGTCTCCTCCTCCCCGGCCGGATGGCCTTCGACGAGGGTCAGGAGTTCTACCCCGCGGCGCGTCTTGCCCGCACGCAAGAGGAGTTCGCCAACCGCGGCGAGAACGGAGAGGATGAGGGGCACGTAGTGGATGTCGGCCGCAATGTCGAGCGCCTGCCGCAGGCGGCGTCGGGCGGACGTGAGGTCGCCCCGTGCGAGGGCCGTGTTGCCCAGTCCGTTCAGCGCTGTGGCCAATCCACCGCGGTCGCTGATTTCCCGGTAAATGGCCACGCTGCGCCGGTAAAGCTCGCCCGCTTTCTCCAGGTCACGCTGGCGCCAGGCCACGGCGCCCATATGATTCAGCGCCACGCCCTGACCTTCCGGGTCGTTGAAGGACTCTTTGATAGCGTAGCTCGCTTCGAAATGTTGACGGGCCTGGTCGTACTGACCCAGAGCCTGGGCCACTTGCCCCAGTTCGTTGAGTACGTACGCTCGGAACCATTCATTTCCGGTCTCCTGGGTGACGTCGTAGGCCTGGCGGGCGTAGCGCCGCGCCCGCTCATACTTGCCCTGGGCCAGCGTCGCGCTGCTCAGCGCGTAAAAAGCGAGCTGCTGGTTGTGAGCATCGCCACGCTCCTCGCTGAGGCGCAGCCCCTCCTCGGCGAGCGAGAGGGCGCGTTCGTAGTCGCCGGCGATGATGGCCAGGATTGCCAGCCCGAGAAGGGGATCTGTCGCCAACACATCTGGTGGCGCTGCCTCTAACTGCTGGTAGATGGCCCGGCCGCGCTCCAGCACGGCCTGGGCTTTCCCGTGCCGCCCGACCCGGATGTACGACCAGCCGAGAAGGACGAGGACCTCTGCTAGCGCCCGATCCCGCTCCCGTCCTGCCGGCACCTCTTCCAGCCCGGTCAGGGCCCTTTCCAGAGCGCCGACAATCTCGGCGTAACGCCCTTTGAACTCGGCAAAATAGGCAAAAGGGTAGAGGGCCTTGCGCATGGCGGGGACTCTCTTCTGCTTTACCGCACGCTGCCAGGCGGCGCGAACGTTTTCCCGGTCACGCTCGATTCTGGCCACCGCTTCCTGTTGCCGGCCGCCCTTGAAATCTTCGCCATGTCGCGAGAGGAGGTCGACGTAGTAATCGCAATGCAAGCGACGCACCTGCGCCGCTTCCGCGGCCGATTGGCCCAGCCGCTCCTCGGCGTACTGGCGCAGGAGTTCGTGTAGATAGTAACGGCCGTCTTCGCCCGGCCGCAACAACGATTTGTTGGCCAGTGTGGAGAGGACGGGCAGTGAGGCGCCGGCTACCGCCTCAGCTGCCTTGAGGGTGAAGCCCCCTCGGAAGACGGACAACCGTTTGTAGGCGTCCTGTTCCCCTTCGCTAAGTAGACGCCATGAATGATCGAAAACGGCCTGCATGCTGCGATGCTTGTCCGGTACGTTTCGCACGCTCGACGTAAGAAAAGCAACGTCTTCTTGAATCTGGTCGGCAATGGCGGCGCAATTGAGTACCCTCATCCACGAGGCCGCCAGTTCGAGAGCCAGCGGCATGCCCTCCACGAGACGGCAGATACGCACGACGGCCCGGCGCTCTTCATCCAGTGAGAAATCTGGCTGCACGCGGTGGGCCCGCTCGGTGAATAGCTGCACGGCACCATAATCGCCCGCATCCTTCTCCCTATCGTTGGTTGGGAAAGGGAGACCGCCAAGGGGATAGAGCCATTCCTCGCGCAGATTTAGCGCCTCCCGCGAGGTAACCAGCAGCGTGACGTCCGGCGCGCCAGCAAGGATCCGACCGATCACGTTCACACCCGCCGGTAGCAGGTGCTCAAAATTATCCAGAACGAGCAGCATCTCTCGGCCGCGCAGGTAGTTCTTCAGTTGGGTTTCCGGTTCTTGTTGGCCGGAAAGGGGAAGTTCGAGGGCGTCAGCGATGGCGACCGGTAGAAAATTGGCCGATTCGAGGGGCTGTAGGTCGACGAAGCAGGCGCCCTCCGCAAACTGCGCCTCCCCTTCGATGGCGGCCTGCAAAGCTAGCCGTGTCTTTCCGATGCCACCGGGACCGAGCAAGGTTAGCAGGCGACAGGCCGGATCGGCCACCCGCTGGACGACGTCGCCTAATTCCTTGTCGCGGCCGATGAGGGGCGTGGGTGGGGCAGGGAGACGGGCTTTTACCATGACGCCGCTCATTATAGGGGAAAAGGCCGTCCCTGTGGAGCCAAGGAGATAGACGTTAGGAGGAGAGATCTCCTGGACAGACCGATCCGCCGCAGCAACTATCGGCGTTCGCGCGGCGGATCGGTCCGGGATCAGTGGGCCTGGGTCACTGGTTATGAGGAGGGTCTGATATTCTGGTTCAGACGGAACAGATTCGTGGGATCGTACTTATCCTTCAGCGCCACCAATCGCTCATATTTCTCTTCACCGTAGGCAGCTCTGACGCGCTCTTGTCCATCATCGGCGCTAAGGAAATTAACGTAGGTGCCGCCCGTGGAGAACGGTTGCATCGCCGTCCAGAAATCCCGCGTCCACTGGACCCGCCGCTTACTATCGGCCGTCTCGTCCCAACCGGTATTAATGGCGAGGACGTATTCCGCGTCCCGGTGGCTGGCGGCCGTCGCCCTTTCATCCACGTCGCGGATGGCGCCGCCGAGGTGAAAGAGGGCCACGCGGGTGAATGGGGAGGTCATGTCGGTCGCATGAGAAACAACCGTGTCAATCGCCTCGTTGCTCATCTCGCCCAGGTACTCCGACTTCCAATAATACTGCTTGCCTTCCGGCTGGCCTTTATCCAGCATCGTCTGGTGGGCCACGTACGGTTTGCGGCCGACCAGGTCGGCGAGCGGTTCACCGAATTCTCTGAGCGGCTGCACGACGCGTTCGCCTTCGCTCACGTCACCAGCGTAGCAGATGACGAGGCCCAGAACCGGCTTTCCGTGCAGTTCTTGAGGTACGAAGGGAGCCGGCGGCGCCAGTCGAAAGACTGCCATCGAGCCCAGTTCATTAGGGGCGTCGGCCGTGAAGTCGCGATAAAAACGCAACACGTCCCCGGCGCTTTCCAGCGGGTGTAGCACTAATCCGCCTAGCACCGTCGGGCCGACAGGGTGCAACGCGTATTCGAAGGACGTGACGATGCCGAAATTACCGCCGCCACCGCGAATGCCCCAGAAGAGATCGGCGTTTTCCTCCGCGCTGGCGCGCACGACGTCGCCATCGGCCGTCACGACCTCGGCCGACAGCAGATTGTCGCAGGCGAAGCCGTATTTACGACTCAGCCAGCCAAAGCCGCCGCCAAGCGTCAATCCGGCTAGTCCCGTCTGCGAGACAATGCCGGTGGGTGTGGCCAGACCGAAAAGTTGCGTCTCGCGGTCCAGATCCCCCAGGTCAATGCCCGGCTGGACGCGCGCCGTGCGCCGTTGAGGATCGACGTGAATGCCCTTCATCTGGGAGAGGTCAATCACCAGACCCCCATCACACAGAGCGTTTCCGGCGACGTTGTGGCCGCCACTCCGCACGGAGAAAGCCAGCTTGTTCTGGCGCACGAAATTGACGGCTGCCACCACGTCGGCCGTTCCCGAGCAGCGGGCGATAACGGCGGGATGCTTGTCAATCATGCCGTTCCAGATGGCGCGCGCCTGAACAAACCCTTCGTCGTCGGCGCAGAGGATTTCACCGCGGAAATTCTGGGCAAATTCATCCAGAGTTTCGTCTGCAAGTTGTAACCCCTTCTCTCTTGCCTGAATCGTTCTGATATTTAACAACGTTGCCTCCTTTCTTTGCTAATGAAAAATGAAAGTCGTTCATTTCACTCTGCAAAGAGTGTAGGAGGCAGCGGGCCGTTTTTGATCGGCCGATCGGGGGGTTTTGGGGATGGGTTTAGGGATGGGGCGGTCAGGAGAGAAGGCCCAGCTCTCGCGCGCGGTGGGCCGCTTCGGTGCGATTATTGACACTCAATTTGCCGTATATCTGGCTCGCGTACCATTTGACGGTGCCGATGGCGATAACAAGCTCCTCCGCGATTTCGGGGTTTGTGTAACCCTGAGTCATCAATTGGAGCACTTCCAATTCGCGGTCGGTGAGCGGTTCGGGCAAGGGTTGATCCTGTTCTGCACGCGGTTCGTCGAGTTTGATCGGAGCGGCGAGCGCCGTTTGTAAAGTTGTGACGGCCGTTTCTAGATCCAGTTCCCTGCCCCGGGCCGTTCCTTTGTCAAACACGTCGTCATCTACCCTGGTGCGCCAACGGTTCAACTCCCGGCCGGCGCGCGCCTTCGTTTCCTCCTCGCTGGCTGGCTGGTGTTTAACCGTTGCCAACAAGGCCAGACCCGTTTGCGGTTGGCCAACCTGCATGAGGAGGTTGGCCCCATCGATGAGGAGGCCAAAAACGAGCGGCCAAAAGCGGATCTCGGCCGCCATCTCCAGCGCCTGCTGGAAATGCGCTCGTGCCTCCTCGTAAGCTCTCCGCTCCAGAGCGACCTGTCCCAGGCCCCGCAGCGACGCGGCCCGGCCGCCCCAGTCATTGAGCTCATTGTAAATAGCGCGACTTTCCCCGAAAAGCTCCTTTGCTTCGCCGTAATTCGACTGCAGGACGGCAATTTCGCCGAGATGGTTGAGGGCCACGGCCATTCCTTCCGCGTCGTCCATCTCTTTTTTGAGGGCATAGCTGCCCTCAAAGTGCTTCTTTGCTTCGGCATAATTGCCCATTGCCCGCGCCACGTTCCCCCATTCGTTCAGGGGATAGGCGAGAAACCAACGATTACCCGCCTGGCGGGCCAGCGAACAGGCGCGCTGGGCGTGCCGGTAAGCGGCTTCATAGTTGCCCTGGGCCGATTTGGCCGTCGTCAGCAAATAATGGGCAAAGGACTCGTTGATAGCATCGCCCTGGGCCGCGGCCTTGCGCTGCGCCTCTTCGCCCAAAGCAATCGCCTCCTCGTGGTTGCCCTCGATGACGCGGACGATGCCCAACGGTACGGCCGAATCCCACCCCATGTAGGGCCGGAGCGTTTCATCGTGGCGGTCAAAGAGATGGCGACTCTTGACCAGAATAGCCTCCGCTCTCCGCAGATCGCCCACCCGGATTCGTAGCCACCCTTCGTGATTGAGAACGGCAGCCAACGTCACGTCTCGTCGTTTGCCAGGAGGCAACTCCTCCAGGACTCTGGCGGCTTGCGCCAGCGCTTTGGCTCCTTCCAGGAAACGGCTCTCCATCTGGCAAAAGTAAAAGAAGGTGCTGGCACAACGCAGGATCGTGTCGACGTCACCGTTGGTCACCGCCCATTGCCACGCGGCGCGCACGTTCTCTATTTCGGCCGCGATTTCGGCCGCCGCCTGCTGCTGGCGGGAGCCGTTGATATCTGACACGCGCCCGTACAGGAAATCGGCATAGTAAGTGGCGTGCCGCCCTTCACTCCTGGCGGCAGCGGCAGGATCCTGCTTGAGCTTGGTCGCGCCATATTGCCGCAGAAGTTCGTGGATGTAGTAGCGGCCGTCGGCGTTGCGTTTAAGTAAGCATTTGTCCACCAGCGCTGAGAGGATGGGCAGCGTCGCCTCTGCCACCTGCTCGGCGGCCGCCCGCCGAAAACCACCATGAAAGAGTGACAGTCGCTCGAACACCCGTCGCTCTTCCTCCCCCAAGAGGCGCCACGAGTGCTCGAAGACGGCCTTCATGCTGCGGTGCCGTTCCGGAATGTCGCGCAGGTTGCTGCTCAGAAAATCGATGTTGCGCTGGATTTCGTCGGCGATGACGTCGCAGGTGAGAGATTTACTCCACGAGGCGGCCAGTTCCAGCGCCAGCGGCATGCCCTCTACCAGGCGACAAATGCGCACGATGCTGCTTCGCTTGTCGGCGAGCGAGAAATCCGGCCGGACGCGCCGGGCGCGCTCGAGGAAAAGCCGCACGGCACCGTAATCGGCCAACTCGCCCTCAGCACCATTATCTGGGAAGGCCAGGCCGCTAACGGGATAGAGCCATTCCTCGCGTAAATTGAGAGCCTCGCGGGACGTAACGAGCAGATTAACGCCGGGGGCCTGACGCAACATTTCGGCCAGGAACGTCGCCTGGCTGAGGAGGTGCTCAAAATTGTCGAGTACTAGGAGCACCTCCTTCTTTCGCAGATAGTTGAGCAGCTGGACCTGCGGCTCCTCCCGCCCAGAGAGTGAAAGGGAGAAGGTGTCGGCGATGGCGGCCTGGAAGGCACTTGCTCCTACCGAATGGAGGTCGACAAAGTGGGCGTCATCGGAAAAATCGTCACCGGTTTGTGCGGCCGCTTCCACGGCCAACCGCGTCTTGCCGATGCCTCCGGGACCGACGACAGTTAGGAGACGACAGGCGGGATTGGTAAGCGAGTCGGTAATGTCGGCAATCTCTTTCTGCCGGCCGATCAAAGGCGTTGGTTGGAACGGGAACTCTTCTGTAGTCATACTGCTTCCCATTATAACGGTTCCCGGCGAAAGACGAACCGTGAATTCTGGCTCGCTGCCGCCCTATGTCCTAAACTTATTATCCTTGTGCAAGCCGTTGTTGAGCGCTCCGGGAGGGTGCGGCTAACCGATAACTCGCAGGCGCTTACCGTAGGACCGGGCGTTGCGGAGTGCGTGCCCGTTCGCTAATCTGTCTCTTATGGACTCATAGCGGGCGGCCGGGTATAATAAAGATGAATCGGTCCACTCGAGATGAGTGGTGGCCGAGCACTTTGAGGGCCGGGAAGGCATCAAGATTACCTCCAAACAGAATCGACGAGGCACAATGACGGACGCCGTCGGAACCGGGGTTTGTTTGCGGTTTTAGCGGATTCGCAAATTCGCGTTGACGGCGGATAAGTGGTGTGCTATAATCTCAAGTCGCTTGGGTGATTGGGAGCTGAAATGACAACCATTGCGGTTTGATTACCTCCTAATCATATAACCAGGCAGAGGCATCGGCTCCGGCCGTTGCCGGGGCAAATCTTTGTTTGCCCAGAACTTTAACAACTGAAGAGTGACAGAAACGAGAAGAAGCGGGCGACGACTTCGGAGACGTCGGCTGGACGCGTTCGGGAGACCGGACGGAGACGGTTGACGAAGACGGAGTTGTCACCAAAACCCACAATTCCGAAATGACCCGACTCGCGAGAGTCGGACATTCTACGGAGAGTTTGATCCTGGCTCAGGATGAACGCTAGCGGCGTGCCTAAT
>JAWVYQ010000002.1:0-58828 GCA_033722615.1 Promineifilaceae bacterium (SeqCode) | reverse complement strand
GGGGCACGTCCGCGCGGCGACCGCCATTTTTGGGAGAAGGCGTCGGCGTTGACTCGGCCTTCGTCTTGCGTCGCTGCTTCCTGGCAGACGAAGCAGCGTTCGCCAGCGCCACCTGCTGTAAGGCCCGTTCGTCAACGCGTAGCGTGCGCGCCAGCATTTGCCGGTAATGATCTCGCTCCACCGGATCCGCCACGTCCCCGATCAGCGGCATCACCCGGCGCACCACGTCCGCCTTGGCTTTCGGATCGCCCGGCTCCATCTCCGCCGTCAATACGTCGATGACGTAAGCCACCACCGGCCGCGCCGTGGCCAACAACTTGGGCCACTCCGCCGGTTCACGGCGAATGATGTTATCCGGGTCGTTTCCCTCGGGCAGCGTCACGATGCGGATGTCCGCCTTCAGGCGGCCCTCGTGGCGCACCAGACCCCGCGCGTCAAAGCGCGCTTCGACTTCCCTGTCCAGCGTCTCGCGGGCCACCTCCAGGCTGCGCATAGTTGCCTTCATGCCGGCCGAATCCGCGTCGAGGGCGATGACAAACTGCTTTGTATATCGCTTTAGCGTGCGCAATTGGGCGCCCGTCAGCGCCGTGCCCATCTGGGCGACCATGTTGCGAAAGCCCGCCTGCCAGCCCTGCATGACGTCCATGTATCCCTCGACAATGACCGCCTGCCGCGCCTCCCGTACATGTCGCTTGGCCATGTCCAGGCCGAACAGCAGCCGGCTTTTGTCGAAGAGATCGGTCTGGGGCGAGTTGAGATACTTGGGGATGCCATCTTCTTCCAGCGTGCGCGCCCCGAAGCCCACGACGCGCCCGCGGACGTCGCGAATCGGGATCATTAACCGATTGCGGAAGCGATCATAGCGCGTGCCCTTCTCTACGTTTTCCGAGAGGAGGCCGGCCGACAGTAGATCGTCGTCGTCATATCCCTGGGCGTTGAAGTGCGTGCGGCACGCATCCCAGGAATTTAAGGCGTAACCTATCTTGAACGTCTCGAGGGTTTCTTCCTCCAACGCCCGTTGCTGAACGTATTTGCGGGCGTGTTCTGCCTGTGGCGCGTAGAGGAGCAACTGGTGGAAGTAATCGGCCGCCGATCCCAGCAGTTCTGTTAACCGTTTCTCCTCGGCTCTTTGAGCTTTCGCTGCCGGCGATAGCTCCTCCAGTTGCACGCCAGCCCGTTGCGCCAACTGTCGTAACGCTTCCTTAAAATCCCACCCTTCCTTCTTCATGACGAAGGAGAAGACGTCGCCTCCTTCGGCGCAGGCGCCAAAACAGCGCCACGTTTGCGTATCCGGAAAGACGGCGAAGGCCGGCGTGCGCGTGTTGTGGTGGAAGGGGCAGAAGCCCGTGTAGGACTTACCCGACCGGCGCAACTGCACCGTTTCGGAGATCACGTCCACAATATCGAGGCGGCTCTTGATTTCGTCCGTTACGCTCATACTTCCCTTACGGTGGAGTTTTTGGCCCGGCTCCAATTATACATGAACCGGCGCAAAGTATCGAAACCTATTTTTGGGAAACGGGGGAAGGAACGCGCCCTTACGCCTGAGGGCCAGGCGCGTCCGGGAGGACCGGGGAACGGCCGTCGTCCGTCAGGGCGAAACGATGGTCAGCGGCGTCGGTACGAAGACCAGGAAGAAGAGGATGAGCGTGAAAATGGCGATCCATCGCCGCTGCGGATCCAGCCGCGTCACGTCGTCCAGCGGTTCGGCGTAGGAGCGGCCAAAGAAGAAGAGGAGAGCCACCCAGACCCACCACGTCGCCGTACCAGCCAGCACGGCGAGAGCGATAAGGCCGAAGATGGCCGGCCAGAAGAAACGGCGCGCCTTCTGGCCGAAAAGGACGTAAGCGACGTGACCGCCGTCGAGTTGGCCGACCGGGATCAGGTTAAGGCCGGTGACGAAGAGGCCCACCCAGCCCGCCCAGGCCACCTGGTTAAGGTGTACGTCCAGGCCGTTGTTTGGCAACCATTGGCCGTAGATGAGCAACTTCGCCAACCCGTAAAGGATCGAGTTGCCTTCCTGAATGTAGCTGCCCGACGTGGGGGACACGGGAGACGTGAGCAGCCCGATGATGAGGACAGGCACGGCGAACACCATGCCGGCCAACGGCCCGGCCGCGCCGATATCCAGCAGCGCACGCCGGTTCTTGATCGGCGCCTTCAGCCGGATAAATGCCCCCATCGTACCAATTATCGAAGGGAAAGGGATAAAGTAAGGAAGCGTCACCGGCACGTCGTGGTAGCGCGCGGCGAAATAGTGGCCCAGTTCGTGAGCGCCCAGAATGAGCAAAAGGCTGAAACTGAAAGGCAACCCTTCCAGAAGCGATCCGGGAAGGCCGTTAATCAGGGCGTCCACTCCTTGCACTTCGTTGATCGAGCCCACAAAGAGCGTGGAAGCGACCGTCGCCAGGAAAAGAACAAGGTTAATGATCCAGTTCGAACCCGGCGGATCATAGACGACGGGTTGGGCAATGACGGCAACCGCCTCCCCATCCTGGCGGATGATAGGCGTGAAACCGATCCGCTCAAACCGCCGGCGCAGCTCGTCGTAACAGTCGGCAAGGTCGCAGAGAAAGTAGCCGCGAAAACGGACGTGACCGGGTTGCGGCCAGTCCATCGTCGTATCGGTCAGCGCAAAGAGATCGGCCGTCGCCATCCGCAGCGCCTCAATACTCTCCAGATTAATTGCTTGTGACGGCGCTCGATTAAACATCCGTCACGGCAACTCTTCTTCTGGTTCGTCGTCTCCCCAGCTAATAATCCAGATGCAGGCGCCGGCGACCAGCACGGTCACGACGATGAGCCAGAACCATTGCTGCCCCTCCAGCCCGACGTCGCGCGCTTCGTAGACGAGAATGACCACCATCCCCACGGCGAGCACAATCCACGCTGAAAGATTGGGATGAGCGACGATCCACTTTTTAATTGCGTCCATCATTTACCTTTGCCAGAAAAGAGAACGTGACGACAGGGGCACGTTCCCGATCTCTATGAAACACGGATATCTCGCAGGACTTTGCCCATGATCGCCGTCCCGGCCGGCCGCATTTCCTCGACCGTCACCTGCCAGGCGCGGGGCATCATGTCCGGCTTCATCCTTTCGTAGCCGGCCTCTTCCAGCATCTGGCGAGCGACTTCCGGTACGTCGTCGGGGAGAAAAGCTAGCGCCACTTCACAGATAAGCTGGCTGGCCGACCTTTCGATTTCGGCCAGCACCGGCGGAAAGGTGCGCCGCGCCGCGTCCACCGGGTGAAAATAAAATTGATCCATGCACACGGCCGTCGTACTATCCGTATTCCAGCCGACCACGGTGCTAATCTCAGCATCCACCTGCCCGATCAAATAGCTACGCTCGCTAAAAGATTGCAGCAGATCAGCTCGTTTCAGCTTCACCTCGCCGTCGGTGGCGCGGTGGATTAGCAAGAGAATGCCCGGAATATCTGACGGCCGCGCCCGGCGCACGACCACCTCCTCCTCTCCCGCTTCCGCAACCGTAGTAGCGCCGGCCTCCGCCTGCTCCGCATCTTCTTCCTGCTTTTCAGCCTTGGCCCCCGGCGCCGCCTCTGAGACAACGGGTGCTGCCTCCTCTTCCCCATCGTCTGTCGGTGCCGTTTCCACCGCTTCCGCCGGGGCCTCGGAACCGGTTAGTTGTTGCCAGGCGAGATCAAATTGAGCCCTCGTGTCGGCCATCGTGCCGTCGGTGTCAATGACGACGTCTGCCTGGGCCACCTTGGCTTCCTGGGGGGCCTGGGCGTTAACGCGCACGGCGGCCGTTTCTGCGTCCATGCCGCGGCAAACCATCAAGCGCTCTATTTGCACCTTGCGTGGGCAGCGCGTTACCCATACCTGATCGATAATCTCGACCAGCTCCCCTTCCAGTAATTTGATCGCCTCCAGCATTACCGTCTGCTCATTGCTCTCGTCGATTCGCCGGACGATCTCCTGGCGCACGGCCGGGTGCAGCATCAACTCCAGATCCCGCAGGGCTTCGTCGTCGGTAAAGACGATGGATGCCAGCGCAGCGCGGTCAATGCGCCCATCAGGCCGTCGCACGTCCGGCCCAAATGCCACGGCGATGGCAGCCTGCATGCTGGGATCGTTCTCCAGAATCTCGTGAACGATCTTGTCCGCGTCGAGGGTGAGCGCCCCGTTTTCGGCCGCCATGCGCATGACCGCCGACTTGCCCGTGGCAATGTTGCCCGTCAGGCCAACGATCGTTTTATCCGGCCACTGTTTGCTCATGCGCCAGTTCTTCCCATTGATTCATCAACGTTTCCAGACGTTCTTCAGTCGCCGCATATTCTATGCTCAGGCTTTGGATCTTGCCAACGTCTTCAGACGCCGTAGCTGCCTGCAACGCCTCGCCGAGTTGTTCCAGCGTGTACTCGACCTGACCGATTTCCTCTTCCAATTCTTGCAGCGCCTCACGCAGCCGGCGCGCCTCATTCTTGCTCAACCGGCGCCGTTCACTGCCGCCCGGCTCCGACCCGTCTGCTTGTTCCGCTGTCTGCGCCACCATCTGCTGGGCCGCTGCTTGCTGCGCCGCTGCTTGCTGCGCCGCTGCCTGATTCTGCGCCTCGCGGAACGCCTGATAATCGCCGTCGAAGACGTGCAGATGGTCGTCCCGCAGCTCCCAGATCTGCGTCGCCAGACGGTCGATCAGGTAGCGGTCGTGGGAGACCAGGAGGATAGTACCCTGAAATTGTTCCAGCACTGCCTGCAAGACTTCCTGTGCCGGAATGTCGAGGTGGTTGGTCGGCTCATCGAGCAGCAAGAAATTGGCTCCTTCCAGAGCCAGCAAGGCCAACGCCAGCCGGCCACGTTCTCCGCCGCTGAGGGTCTCGATCGGTTTGAAAACGTCTTCACCTCGAAAGAGATATTGAGCCAGATAACTGCGCGCCTCGCTTAAAGGCATCTCCTTCCGGCTCAGTAATTCGTCCAGCACACTGTTGTCCGCATTCAGGCGGCTGTGCGCCTGAGCAAAATAACCTAATTCCAGGCTGGCGCCCAGTCGAATCTCCCCGCCCAGCGGCTCCACCTCGCCCAGAATGGTCCGCAAAAACGTAGTCTTGCCCGCCCCGTTTGGGCCGATGAGGGCAGCGCACTCCAGGCGGTGTAGCTCGATGTCGTCGGCCGTAAAAAGCGGCGTGCCGGGATAACCGACGTGCAGCTCCTCGGTGCGGAGCACAATCTTGCCGCTACGGCGGTCCGCTTTCAGATTGAGATTGAGCTGTGGTGGCCGCCCGCCGGGTGGCTCCAGCCCTTTAATATGTGCGGCCGCATCGGCTACCCCCCAATCGTCGTCAGAAATATCCAGCTCGTGGGTTATTTGCAGCCACTGTCTGCCCGTTACGGCTTGCAAGCCACCCGCTTCCACCGCCTTTAACTCCCGCGTAATACGCTTCAGTTTCCCCTTGGCCATCTGCGTGCGTTGGCTGGCGATATTACGCCGGATATAATCCAGCTCCTTTTCCATACGCGCCTTGAAGGCGGCAAACTCCTGCTGTCGCCGCTCCCAGCGCTCCTGGCGCTGCTGAACGTAAGCGCTGTAATTGCCCCGGTACGTTTCGATGCTACCTCGGCTCATCTCCCAGATGGTATTGACGACCTTGTCCAGGAAATAGCGGTCGTGGCTGACGATCAACACGGCCCCGTCCCAGTCACGCAACCTATTTTCCAGCCACTCAATCGCTTCCACGTCCAGGTGGTTCGTGGGCTCGTCCAGGATCAGCAGGTCCGGCTTTTCCAACAACAGGCGCGCCAGCAGGACGCGCGTTTTCTGCCCGCCGCTCAGGTGGTTAACCGGCAACTGAAATTTGGCGGGCGGAAAGCCCAGACCGGTCAGCACTCGCTTAATCCACACTTCATACTCATATCCCCCCTGAAGTTCGAATCGTTCCTGGGCCTTGCTGTACCGTTCCAGAAGCTCGTCAGAAGAGGATCCTGACGCCATCTTCGTTTCCATCTCCCGCAGTCGCGCTTCCTCCTCCCGTAAGTCGTCGAAGACCGCCAGCATCTCTTCGTAGACCGTGCTCTCCCGGCCTTCAAACGCCTTCTCTGCTTCCTGCGGCAGATAGGCAATATTGGCCCCTCGTGCCGTTTGCACCTGACCGCGGGCCGGTTTGCTGGCCCCGGCCAGAATCAGCAGCAGCGTCGTCTTACCGACCCCGTTCGGTCCGACGAGGCCGATCTTGCCGTCATTCGGGATAGAGACGGTGATGCCGCTAAAGACGTCGAAAGCGCCAAATGATTGTCCGACGTTGGTTGCTGTTAGGATTGCCATAGGGGATTAATTATAGTCAAGAGGATGTTGATTGCGTATCACGCTGGCCGACTTCTATCGCCTCTCTAAAAAAGAAAAGCCCCTCGATGGGCGAGGGGCTTTTAGTCGACAGAAAGAGCCAGTCGTCAGTTAAGATACTGGCGCAGATGCCCTGCGAAATTGGGGTGACGTAGCTTGCGCAGCGCTTCCTTCTCCAACTGGCGGATACGCTCGCGAGAGAGGCCAAACATTTCGCCTACTTCCTTCAGCGTGCGGGATTCGCCATCCTGAAGACCATAGCGCAGGCGCAAGATGCGCGCTTCGCGCGGCGTAAGCTGATCCAGAATCTGGCTGATCTCTTCCGTAAGCATCGTCTGCGCTACCATTTCGGCCGGTGGGGGCGCTTCAGAATCTTCGATGAAGTCACCCAGCTCGGCGTCAGATTCGTCGCCGACCGGCCGTTCCAGGTGAACGGGCTGGCGACTGGTGCGCAGCATCCAGCGGACGCGCTCCGCCGGCAGGTCCATCTCTTCGGCGATCTCTTCCGCCGTCGGCTGGCGCCCCTGCTGCTGCTCCAGCTCCTGCGCCACCTGATACAGCTTGCTAATGCGGCCGCCCAGGTGCGCCGGAATTCGGATCGTGCGGCCGTGGTTGGCCAGCGCCCGCGTCACCGCCTGGCGAATCCACCAGGTCGCGTACGTGCTAAAACGGTTGCCGCGACGATAGTCATACTTTTCTACCGCCTTCATCAGGCCCACGTTCCCTTCCTGAATCAGGTCAAGGAATTGCAGACCCCGGCCCCGGTACTTCTTGGCAATGCTCACCACGAGGCGCGTGTTGGCTCGGATAAGGTGTGCGCGTGCCGCGTCGCCTCGTTCCTTCATCAGGTACAGTTCGTCTTGTTCGTCAAGCGTCAATTCGTCGCCTTCTTCCTTGAGCCGTTCTACCGCTTCCTGTCCTGCCTCAATTTCCTTGGCCAACTGCACCTCTTCCTCGGCCGTCAATAGATCCTCCTGACCCATTTCCCGGAAATAGAGACCTACCGAGTCGTCGATAGGCACGTTACTCAGGTCAAACAAAGGCGCCTTATGTGGTTCGTCTTCGTCATAGTCCTCTTCAACAGGACCCTCTCCGTTGTGGTTTTCCTCGGCTTCCTCTTCGCTCTCATAGATGGTAATGCCGGCCGCCTGGGCCTCTTCCATGATGGTGTCTAGCAACGCAACGTTATTTTCCGCCTCCGGCAAGGCTTCCAATATCTGATCGTATGTAATATAGCCTTTCTCAGACGCATCACTCAGAAGCGTGTTGACGATTTCCATCTCATCGAAGGTGCCGGTCAGATCACTCATATAACTATTTCCCTTTGCCTCCTCTTCACTCTCTCTCTCTAGGAGAAAAGTTTCCGCGTTTGGTCCCGGTCTCACATAGAAGTGCAGTCTAACATAATTAAAGGCCGAAAGTCAACCGGCCTTCTCGCGCTATCCTAACCATAGCAGACCGATATAAAAATCAGGTTAGAGTCAGATGATGGTCCCTTTAATCTGGCCGCTCCCAGGAGGTCAGAACTTCGTCGACGCCCGGAAGCGGCGTCTGTAGCACTCTCTGGGCCCGCGTAGTATCCAGCGTGCAATCGAGGGGCCACCGCCCCCCATCGTCAGGGGCAAAGGAGAGCATCTCGCGCTCTGTAATCCCCCACCAATCCAGCATCTTTACGCCAAACGCTGCCCGGCTCAGTCGCTGGCTGCCGGCCACGTGGAGGATGCCTCGATAATCTGCCGTCACCAGCTCCAGCAGGGCGTCGCTCAGCGCTTTCGCCCAGATCGGATTGCGTATCTGATTGGTAAACAGTGTCACCGGCCGGCCCGCCTGCAACGCTTCGACCATCCACGCCGTTCCCCGGTCCATCTTTTCCAAACCGTAGATAAGAGACGTGCGCACGATAACGTGATCGGCGTGCGCTTTCACCTTCGCTTCGGCGTCGGCCTTCGCCCGCCCATAGGCGTGGAGGGGGTTGGGAGGGTCCGTTTCGTGGTAGGGTGCGTTCTGGCCTGCAAAGACCACGTCGGTAGAGATGTGAATGAGGCGCGCTTCCTGGTGGGCGGCCGCTTCCGCAATCCAGGTCGTCCCCTGGCGGATCACGGCCTCCATCGTCTCCGCCGGCCGGTTCGATCCGGCCGTATGAATAATGACGTCCGGCCGCACGTCGTCCATTAGCGCCCCTACTGCCTCCTCATCGCGCACGTCGAGCTGCCGGCCATTTTCCAGCCCCAGTGGATCGCGGCTGTAATAAGTATAGACCACGTCTTGCGCTGACTCGGCCTGCTGCAAAGCTCGCGGCACCAGATGCTGCCCCAGATAACTGCTGCCCCCCGTAATCAGCACGCGCCTATCGGCCTGCTTGCTGCGCCGCTTTTTGCGTTGGTCCCGGCGTCGGCTCATACAGCCGTTTCTTGAGAGTTGGCTCCCGCCTTAATTAGCGCTACCTCGGCCGCCGCCTGAGCGGCAGCCTGTTTGCTCTGCCCTCTGCCCACGCCCCACACCTCCTCATCTAGCAACACCTGGACGGTAAACGTCTTGGCATGGTCCGGCCCTTCGCTGCCCACGACCCGGTAATGGGGTGTGATGTTGCGTTCTCCCTGGGCCCACACCTGGAACTCACTCTTGGCGTCCTTGTACAGAGATTTCGCCATAATGCGCTCCAGCGCCGGATCGACCAGACCCTCCACAAATTGCTGTACAGGCGCCAGGCCCCTGTCGAGGTAGATGGCGCCGACCACCGCTTCAAAGGCCGCGCACAACGTCGGCGACCGTTCCCGACCGCCGCTTTCCTCCTCGCCAAAGCCCAGCCGCAGACACTCCCCGATCCGCAATTGCCGCGCAAAGTCTGCTAACGTCTTTGTGCGGACCAGCGCGGCGCGCAACGCTGTCAACCCACCCTCGTCCATGCTGGGGAAGCGTCGGTACAGAAACGCAGCGACCACAAAGTCGAGAACGGCGTCGCCTAGAAACTCCAGGCGTTCGTTGTCCTTCTGTTCTTCCTCAGGGTTCTCGTTGATGTAGGAACGGTGGGTAAGCGCTCGCCGCAGCAGCGCATAATCCGTAATCTCGACCCCTAGCCGTTCTTCCAGTTGTAGTAGATCGTCCATCCTGTTTTGTGCTCGGTTCCTTTCCTTAACGTCCGGCGCCCGATGGAGCGACTACGCCACAAACTCTCTGAAGATCAACACGCCATTGTGTCCACCAAAGCCAAAAGCGTTGTTCATCGCCGTGCGGACTTCCGCCGGCCGGGGCTCGTTGGGAACGTAGTCGAGGTCGCATTCAGGATCGGGCGTTTCGTAATTAATCGTCGGCGGCAAGATCTGGTTGCGAATGGCCAGCAGGCAGAACACGCTCTCAATAGCCCCCGTCGCGCCCATGATATGGCCCGTCATCGACTTAGTCGAGCTGATGGCAACCTTATGGGCCGCATCGCCTAGTGCGCTCTTCACAGCCATCGTCTCGTATTTGTCGTTGAGGTCAGTACCCGTACCGTGGGCGCTGATATAGTCGATCTCCTCCGGTTCGACGCCGGCGTCTTCCAGCGCCATGCGCATCGCGCGCGCAGCGCCTTCGCCGCCCTCGGCCGGAGCCGTAATGTGATAGGCGTCCGTCGTTTGCCCGTATCCCAACACCTCGCCCAGAATGGCAGCGCCCCGAGCGCGGGCGTGCTCCAGACTCTCCAAAACGAGCGCCGCCGCCCCTTCGCCCACGACGAGGCCGTCCCGGTTCTTATCGAACGGCCGGGGCGTATTTTCCTCATGGGTCGACGTTGCCTTCGCCTGCTCGAAACCACCGACCGCCACGCTGGTAATGATCGATTCGGCGCCGCCTGTCAGCATCGCGTCCATCTCGCCCCGCCGGATCATGCGAAAAGCGTGGCCAATGGCGTCGCAACCGGCCGCACACGCTGTGGTGATCGTCGTGCTGGGGCCGTGGATGCCGTAGTCGATGGCCAACATGCCGGCCGCTCCATTGGGCATGATCATCGTGATGCCAAAGGGGCTCATACGCCGAACCCCCTTCTCCTGCCTCACATGCTCCTGATCGACCAGCGTCTGGATGCCGCCAATGCCCGTGCCCATGACGATGCCAATCCGCTCTCGATTGTCATCCGTAACCTTGAGACCGGCCTGTTCCATGGCCTGGTTACCGGCCACTGTGGCGAACTGCTGGTAACGATCGCGCCGGCGAGCGTCTCGTCGTCCGAGATAAGCCGCCGGATCAAAATCCTTGACCTCACACAGGCCGCCCGACGTATGATCTCCCTTGTCAATCAGGGTAAATGGGCCGAGCCCTGAGCGGCCGGACAGAATAGCCTGCCACGTATCGTCCACGTTATGTCCCAGGGGCGTGATCATCCCCGCCCCCGTCACAACAACACGATGCCCGTTATTGCTCTTCATTTACTAACTCCATCACTCGTTGTATAAGCATTACTCATTTTCATTGTCCGGTCGTTCTCCCGCGCCTTTCCAGTCCAGGACGACGATGACGACAAAAGCTAACAACAAAAAGCCGGTGAGGGCGACCAACAACCAGCCCCACATCGGAACATTCAGGAACTCGCCAACCTGGAAAGGCATGGCCGCCGCCCCCAGTAACTTAGTGGCGTGAAAAATCATCGATAAACCTTCCCTCCTTTTACTGTGTAAACACCGGCCGGGCGGTGGTAGTTATGCTTTTTCCGGGATATGGCCCGTTACTCTCCTTCGGCCAGGGCGCCTGGCGTTCGGTCCGCTTCGCTCGGGCGGTAATCGCCCTCCACCCACACACTCTGGTCTTCGCCGACCTCCTTCTTCCACACCGGCACAATCTCCTTGAGGCGATCGATGCCGTAGCGGGCGGCCTCAAAGACTCCCTGGTCGCGGTGGCCGGCCGCGCAGGCCACGAACGTCGTCGTCTCGCCGACGTCGAGCTTACCCACGCGCTGGACGATGGCTACACCTCTTACCTGCGGCCACTGCTCCCAGATTTCGTGTGCGATCTGCGCCATCTTTTGGTGGGCCATCTGTTCGTACGCTTCATATTCGAGGTAAAGTGTCTGGGAGGGCAGGCCCTCGCGCTCCGTCTCTCCGCGAACCGTACCCTGAAAGAAGACGATGGCCCCCACGGCCGGTTCCGCCAGGCGCGCCGTCACCGCCTCCACGTCCAACCTCTCCGCCGTAATCGCAAAGTAAGTTGGATAGGGAAACCGTTCGCCGTCCCCTCCGCCGCCGCTGACCGGAGGAAAGAGGGCGATCTCGTCTTCCGGCTCCAGCGGCGTCTCAGGAGGGGCAAAATCCTGATTAACCGCCACCAGCGCCACCGGGATTGACGAGGCCAGCGCCGGATACGTTTCCGCCAGAGCGTCCCTCATCGTCGCAACGGTGGCCGGTTCACTGACCGTTACCGTAACTCGATCCCGGCCCGCTCGATCTTTTAACGTGGCGAAAAGACGAACCTCTAATTCCATACCAGATTCCTCGACAATTGGTTAAACTTCTTCCTCAGCGCGGAACGTCCCGCTGCGACCGCCCTCTTTCACGACCAACCGGACGTCCGTTAGTCGCATCGTTCGATCCACCGCTTTCGCCATATCATAGATGGTCAGGCCGGCCACGCTGACCGCTGTCAGTGCTTCCATCTCGACGCCCGTTTTGCCGCTGACGCGCACCGTCGCCTCGATCTCCACCTGGTTCGTCTGACGATTGGGCGTGCATTTGACGTCGATATGATTCAACAGAAGAGGGTGGCAAAGAGGGATAAGTTCACCCGTCCGTTTGGCGGCCATCACGCCGGCTAGCTCAGCAACGGTTAGCACGTCCCCTTTCTTCACGTTTCCTTCTATGATCAATTGCAGAGTCTCCGGCTGCATAGTGATAGCTCCTCGCGCCACGGCCAGCCGTTCCGTTACATCTTTCTGGCCCACGTCCACCATACTAGCGCGGCCGGATGCGTCAAGATGAGTCAACTTGTCAGACATAGCGTTTCCTCAGGTAGTGTCCCCGAAACCACCGTAGCTGGCGCGCCTCCTCTTCAGTTGAAGCCGCTTCAACCGGCGCTGTTTCTGGGAAATGGAAAGGTTGTCAGACGCGTCAGCCATTATAAAGATAAAGCCGCAAAGTGGCACATAGCGGGGGCCGAATCTGTTTTTAACACTTGCACGCCGCCGGCTGTCGTCTATTATCAGGTGGCATGATGAGTGAATACGATCTCCTTTATCTCTCTCCCCATTTGGACGATGCCGTCCTCTCCTGTGGCGGCCAGATCTATATGCACACAGAAGCCGGACGATCGGTACTCGTCGTGACGTTCATGGCCGGTGAGCCCCGAACCGATACGCGTTCCACGCTGGCCGAGTATCTACACCACAATTGGGGCGTCACGGCCGAGACGGCTGTCGCCCGGCGGCGGGCTGAAGATAAGGCAGCCTGTCGCCGGTTGGGCGCTGATACCCTCCACCTCTCTGTGCCCGACTGCATCTATCGCGTCCATCCCGAATCGGGGCAACCCTTGTATACCTCGGACGAAGCGCTCTTCGGCGAGGTGGACGAATCGGAAGCATATCTAATCGAGGAGCTTGTTGGGAAGATGAGCCGCCTGCCGGCCGCCGGCCGCATCCTTGGTCCCCTGGGTGTCGGTCACCACGTCGATCATCAATTGACGAAGAAAGCCGCTGAACGTCATTTTGGTCGGGAGCACCTCGTTTACTACGAAGATTACCCCTACGTTCAGCGTGACCCTGATGTCCTCGATGCCCTTCTGCCGGCTGAGACACAGTGGAAGCCCGAGTTGATCCCTTTAACCGAAGCTGCTTTGCAGGCGCGGCTGGAGGCATCCCTCGCCTACGACTCCCAGATAAGCGTTCTCTTCAATGATCCGCAGACGCTGGCAGACACTTTGAAAACCTACGTCAAGTCGGTGGGCGGCGAACGAGTATGGCAGCCGCTTGGCGCCTCTTAGTTCCAAAGGACTATACATTAACGCCATTTCTCCCTTGATTAAATAGGGAGGATTTCCCTATAATTGCAACTGGATACGTATTGGAAAGGCTATTGTAATGGGCTCATTAACGACCAGACAACTTTCGCGAAAGCGGGCTAAGGATAGGGGCGGCAGGGCAGGCCAGCTTCAGGCTGGCGATCTTTTGCAGGAGCGATACCGGATCGTAGGCACCCTTGGCATGGGGGGGTTCAGCTCTGTCTATCAGGCGCGGGACATGCGCTTTCCCAACGTGACGAAGTTGTGCGCCGTTAAGGAGATGATTAACCTCGCCCCCGATCCCAAGGTGCGGGCGCTGGCGACCAAGACCTTTGAGCGCGAGGCCAGCATCCTGGCCACCGTCGACCATCCGGCCGTGGTCGACGTCTACGACTACTTTACCGAGGGGGAGCGCAGCTATCTGGTGTTGGAGTTCATTCGCGGCAAAGATCTAGAGTCGCTGATGAGCGATCAGGAAGAATTCTTTCCTCAGGAAGAGGTCATGGATTGGGCTTTCCAGATCTGCGACGTGCTGGCCCACCTGCACCAGCACAAACCCGATCCCATCATTTTCCGCGATCTAAAACCGTCCAATATTATGTTGGATCCGCACGGCCGCATACGCCTTATCGACTTTGGCATCGCCAAAATCTTTCAATCTGAAGAGAAGAACACCACCATTGGCACAGAGGGCTATGCCCCGCCCGAACAGTACCGGGGCGAAGCCAGCCCGGCCGGCGACGTTTATGGTCTGGGTGCAACCCTGCACCATCTGCTCACGCGCCAGGATCCCCGCTTGGAGCCGCCTTTCTCATTCCACGAACGCCCCATCCACGCAGCCAACCCCGACGTCTCGCCCGCTTTTGAGCAAATTATTATGCGCTGTGTCTCCTATAATGTCTCCGAGCGCTACGAAGATGCCATGGCCCTGCAAGAGGCGTTATCGGCCATCGTGCGCCCTGCCGATGGCGAAGGCCAATCACGCCACGTCACGTCGCACCTGGGGCAAGATCCCGGCCGCGATGGAGCACAGGCAGCCACAGACGAAGAGTCAGTTCCCTCTTTCACCATCGGCGAAGAAGGGGCAAATCCACTCTGGAAATTCAAGTGTGAGGACGAGATTCGCTCTAAGCCAGTCGTCAGTTACGGCGTCGTTTTCGTCGGCGCCTATGACAACAACCTCTACGCCTTGAGCGCCAAAGAAGGGCAGTTTAACTGGAAATTCCCCGCTTCAGGCGGGATTGCCTCCTCCCCATCGGTATACAAAGAGTCCATATTTATCGGCTCTGCTGACCGGCACCTTTATTGCATCCACCACCACAACGGACGGCTGAACTGGCGTTTCGAGGCCGGAGGACCGATTTACTCCTCCCCCCAATCCGCCTTCGATCACGTATTTTTCGGCTCTGACGACAATTATCTATACGCCGTCAACATCGGTAACGGCCGGATGGCCTGGAAAGCCAACGCTTTTCACGCCGTACGTTCCTCCCCGTGCATCACCGAAGAGTGCGTTTTCTTCGGCACAGAAGGCGGCTATGTCTTTTGTCTCGATCTTTCAGGTGAGACGAAGTGGCAATTCCAGGCGCGCCGGGCGGTCACCTCCACGCCGACGACGGCTGAAGATATGGTCTTCGTTGGTTCTATGGATAACACCGTCTATGCACTGGACATCTCCTCTGGTTGGGCCATCTGGCGTTTCCGCACCCATCGGCCCGTCATTTCCTCGCCTGTCGTGCAAGATGGCGTCCTTTACATCGGTTCTGCCGATGGCAACTTGTACGCCATTGACATCACCTCCGGCCGTAAATTGTGGGATTACGAAACGGAAGGGCAGATAGCCTCGTCTCCCGCCGTCTGGGAGGACGCCGTATACTTTGGTTCAACCGACGGAAACGTTTACTGTCTGGACCTCGATCGGGGTAAGCTGCGATGGCGCTTCAAGACCGAAGGTATGGTCATCTCCTCTCCGGCCATTGAAGACGGCGTTGTTTACGTCGGCTCGACCGATCATCATCTGTACGCATTGCCCGTGTAAAGCAACCAGAATCGGCGGCAATGCGAGCAAGCATTCTGCGGAGCATAGACGTGCATGAAATATTAAAGAAATTGTTTTCTAATAAGGCTGAGGGAGACAAGCGAGTTTCCGTGACTGAGTCATCAGAATCAACAGAGATGGAGGAATCGCCGGACGATCAACATGAAGAAAATGCCGGCGCGCTCTCCGACGGAGATGCAGAGACGCAAGCCGTGACCGGCGAGGATGACGGCCAGGCGCCTGGCGAAGAGGTTCCGAAGAACGACGACGCGCCGGTTTCTCCAGAGATGGAGGCGACCTATGCTGCCGACGACCCGGCGCAGACGGCGCCCCTGGAACCGCTCCCCGAGCATGTAAAGACCGAGACGGTTTCAGCTCCGGAGAGCGGTCCGGCGTCGACTCCGAGGACGGAACCATCGATACAGGTTGCGCAACGCACTCACGTGGGCGCCGCACGCCAACGTAACGAGGACGCCGTCTACACCTTTGTCGCCCAGGCAAGCGGCGGCTTTGAGCCCCTTCCTCCCTTTGGCCTCTTTGTCGTAGCCGATGGCATGGGCGGGCATTATGACGGGCACAAGGCGAGCAAGATCGTTTCCCGAGCTGTTGCCCAGCACGTGCTCAAAGCGCTTTATTTCCCTCTCCTGAGAGGCGATGAGCGCATCGCACGCCAGCCGATCCAGGAGGTGATGGAGGAGGCGGTAGAGCGGGCCAATCAGGCCATTCAGCGTCCGGAGCCAGACAAGGAGATGGGAACGACTCTGACGGCCGTGCTCATATTGGGTAACCGTCTTTTTCTGGTGCACGTGGGCGACAGCCGCGCCTACCTGTTTTCCGAGGATAGACTGGGACCGGTTACCACCGATCATTCCATCGTGCAGGCGTTACAGGATGCGGGCCAGCTCACGGCCGAGCAAGCGGCCGAGCATCCAAACCGCAACCTCCTGTACCGTGCTCTGATAGGCGAAGAACTGGAGCAGGTCGATACGTTTACCCAGGCACTGCCCGGTAGCGGACTTATTCTAATGTGCAGCGACGGGCTCTGGGGATTGGTCTCCGAATCTGAGATGGCAGAAATCTTGAGCCAGGAGTTATCATTACAGGAGAAGGTTGATAGGTTGGTCGATAAGGCGCTGGAAGCGGGCGGCCATGATAACATCACCGTCATTCTCGTCGATTTTGACCTGTAATCACCCGGCCCGGTCCGGAATGGTCAGGATGCCTTACGCTTATTGCCCTCCTCTCCTTCGCTCCTTTTCTTCTCAGGTCACCGAACGTCAATGAAGAATCAGCCCGACTATTACGCGATCCTGGGTATCAGCCCTGATGCGACCTCCGAAGAGGTTCGAGAGGCAGCCAAGGCGCTGGGCGCGCGCTTTCCGAAAGATGCGCGCGATCCATCGCAGAACGTCGCCTATCGCCAGTTGCTTGAAGCCTATGAAGTGCTGAGAGACCCCGAGCGCCGCGCGGCCTACGATGCCGCGCGTCAGGCGCGCACCGGCTTCCTCGATCTGACGGTGCAGGCCTCGCGCGAAAGCATTGGCGCCCTCGACAACGATCAGTTGCTTTACTTGCTGGTTGACATCCGTCCGCCACATAAAGCAGCCGAGCGCAGGCGTTCGATCAACCTGAGTCTCGTCTTTGATTGCAGCACGTCAATGGGTGGCAAGCGGCTGGAGCGCGTGAAGATTGCGGCCGCCCAGGTCATCGAGAGATTGTCGCCTGAGGATGTCGTTTCCGTCATCGGATTCAGCGATCGCGCCCAGACCATCGTTCCTGCCGCTAGGGTTAACAACAAGCAACTTCTCATCAGCCGAATCGACCGCATGAAGGCTTCCGGCGGCACCGAGATTTTTCAAGGGCTTAAAGCCGGCGTAAAAGAGATGAGAAAAGCGATGATGTCTCGCTACGTCAATCATCTCGTTCTGTTGACCGATGGCCACACATATGGCGACGAGGAACAGTGCATTAAGCTCGCCGACGAGATTTCGAAACAAAGCGTAACCATCACCGCTTTTGGCATTGGCGGGGATTGGAACGACAAATTCCTGGACGAGCTTGTCACGGCTTCTGGGGGTCGCTCCATATTCATCGAGGAGCCCGATCAGATAATTGATTATTTGCAGGAGCGGATCCAGGGGTTGGGCACCGTCTACGCTCAAGACGTGCGTTTACTTGCCAACTTCCCGGCCAGCATTTCCTGTAGCGAAGTGATGAAGCTGTCACCTTTCGCCCAGCCTCTAGATTGTGGTGGAAAGGAGATTGCGCTTGGCGTTGTCGAAGGGCGGGCGCCGCTCTCCGCGTTGCTCGAGCTAAAGATTAAGCCTCAACCGGCAGGCCGGCGTTTGGAAATCCCCCTCGACTTCCGGGCCGATATTCCCGTCGAACAACTCCAGGACTATCCCTTCGACGCTCGCCATACGGTGAAGGTTGTGCCCGGAGACCCCGACCTGTCGCCGTCGCCCAGCATCGTTCGCGCCGTACAGATGTTGAATCTACACCGGATGAACGAAAGGGCGTGGAGCGAGGCGGAGGCCGGTCAGTTAGACATGGCGACAAAGCGCATGGAACGCCTGACAAGTCGCCTGATGGCTGCCGGGCATACCAAGCTGGCCCAGCAGGCGATGATGGAAACACAACGCCTCTCACGAATGGGGACAGCCTCTTCCGAAGGACGGAAGAAGATGAAATATGGAACCCGATCCCTTATCTCGAAAACAGTAAGATTTGACAAAGAAGATGATTGAATGTCCGGAGTGTGGCGCGTATGAGCCGTCTGGTGCCCTCTATTGTAGCGAGTGTGGCGCCTTTCTCCTGGACGAAGAGGCGGGGGGCGGCGAGGAGCTATTACCCTTTGCCACCGACGAGTTGATTCCAACTCAGAACCCGATGCTGTTAGGGCAACATATGGAGCCCACTGTAGGGGCGGAGCGTATAACTTTTGTCATTCCTAGCAGTAGGCGGCAGGTTGCGATGGATATGATAGAGACCATCTACATCGGGCGGGCCGATCCCGCGAATAATTATCAACCCGAACTCGATCTCTCCGAAGATGGAGGGGCTGAACACGGCGTATCTCGCCGACATGCCGTCATTGAGTCTTCCCCCGAAGGAGTCGTTATCGTGGACAAAGGTAGCACCAATGGTACGCTGCTCAACAATTATCGCCTGCCGCCCGAGCTTCCCTATCCGCTGCATAACGGTGACGAGGTAAAGTTCGGGCAATTGTTAGTGCATATTTTTCTCGAGTGATCGCTTGCTGGCCTAGGGCCGTACTGGTACGTTGCCTTTTTGTAGTGGGTTGTGAATTTTGCGCGGCCTTGTAACGTGCGTACAATGGAGCAGTAGGCGGTCAATACCGTAACCGCCTCCAGAACGCTTCCGAAAAAGGAAAAGAATGAGTGTCTCGGCCATCGTACACATAGCAAACGAAGAACCGATCCTTTGTGAGCTTGAGGACATGCCCAAGTCGGACGGGCAGATTGTCATTTTGCACAATCCGCGCCGCCGTGATGGGAAGGACCTACACTATCTGGAAGAAGACGTGACGCAGATGGTCGTTCCCTTGCATCGAGTCAACTTCATTCAGGTGTTGCCGTCGGCCGAGATTGAAGACGTCATTGGTTTCGTGCGCGAATAAAGAGAGATAACTTATGGTTGAAAAAGTACCTTCCTCCTTGCAACCCTCCAAGTCGCGGATGATCCTCGTCGTGGATGACGAGCCGCGCATGATCCGCTTCATCCGCATGAATCTGGAGCTGGAAGGCTACCAGGTCATCGAGGCCAAGAACGGCATCCAGGCCTTGGAGCAAGTGCGCCAGCACCTGCCCGATCTCGTAATCATGGACGTCATGATGCCGGAGATGGATGGTTTCGAGACGTTACGTATGTTGCGCGAGATCTCTACCGTCCCCGTCATTTTGCTTACCGTGAAATCCGACGAGGAGGACAGGATTCGTGGGCTTGAGTTAGGCGCTGACGACTACATCACTAAGCCCTTCAGCCCGCGGGAGCTAAACAGCCGGGTCAACGCCGTACTCCGCCGCGCCGAGTGGCCCGCGCCGCCCCCCCGAACCATTCTGAAGATTGACGAGCGGCTTTCCGTCGACTTCAATCGCCACCAGGTCATCGTCGACGGAGAGCGGATCGACCTCCGGCCTACCGAATATCGCTTGCTCAATCATCTAATACAGAACGCCGGGTGGGTTGTCCCCCACGACACCTTGCTGGCCAAAGTCTGGGGCTATGAATACCGTGACGAAACCCACTACTTGCGTCTCTACATTAACTATTTGCGCAAGAAGATTGAAGAGGATCCGTCCGATCCAAAATATATCCTGACCGAACGAGGCGTTGGCTACCGCTTCATGGATTTCAAAAATCGGGCCGACGTCGAGGCCACGGCCGGCGAGCAAGGCGAGGCGAGTTAAAGACCGCCGGTCGCTCTCTTGCAACCCACAACCGTGCTCTCCATTTGGAGAGTCGGGCGGACATCTACAGACACCCTCACCAGACGTCCTCGTCACCGCCGGAGAGAAGAACGACTCCGGCGGCTTTGACTACTATTGTCGCGCCTGGTGTCGCGTCATCCTCATGCTTTCCCCTGTTGTGTTCCGTTCCCTTACCGACTTGAAGCGACAGTCAGCCGGTTGTAAAATGACAGGTTACAGGCATGTTCTATTCTTCACAATTCACGCTGGTTGCTGAATGACGAAACATCAACATCATATTTCGCCGGACGGCGCTGATTTTTTCGAATTGATTGAGAGCTACCTCGATGCCGAGGATAGGCGCGAGGTTCGCGCTGCCTTTGAGCTTGCTCGCCAGGAGCACGGTGACGAACGCCGGAAATCTGGCGAGCTTTTTTTTACCCATCCCCTGACCATCGCCTATTATCTGGCACAATATCAGCTCGACGCCCCGGCGCTCATCGCGGCCCTGCTGCACGACGTGGTCGAGGACACGCGCGTCTCCGTGCCCCAGATAGAGGAGCGATTCGGTGGCGAAGTCGGCCGGTTGGTCGACGGCCTCACCAAATTTGAGGCCGTTGCTGACGATGCCGCCATCAGAACCTTGTCACAAGAAGAAGTGCGAGACGCCACCCTACATAAACTGTTCGGCGTCATGACCGACGATGTCCGCGTGGGCATCATCAAATTGTTCGACCGGTTGCACAACATGCGTACCATCAACTTCACACCGCCGGCCACACAGCGGCGAAAAGCCGAGGAGACGCTGGCCGTCTACGCTCCCCTGGCCAATCGCCTGGGCATGTGGCAGATGAAGAACGAATTGGAAGCCCTTTCCTTGCAGGTGATCGATCGCGCAGCCTACGAGAAGATCAACCAGCAACTGGAGCAGCTACGCCATCGCCATCAGCCGGCCTTTGCCCAAATCAGCCACCAGATAGCCGAACAATTGACCGAGGCCGGCATCCAGGTCGTCGACATCTTTCTCTGTCCGGAGAACGTCTATAACATTTACCGGGCTTCGAAAGAGAACGGCCGCCACGGTGGTCGCCTTAAGATCGACGACACTCTGCGCCTGGTCGTCGTCGTCGACGATGTCCGTTCCTGCTATCTTGCCCTCGGGGAATTGCACCTTTTGTGGCGGCCGGTCGCCGGCAACTTCGACGATTACATCGCCTCACCTCGCGATAACCTTTACCGTTCTTTGCACACGACGATGGTCCACGCCAGCGGCCGCCGCATCAAAGTCCGACTGCGGACCGTCGCTATGAACATCCTCTCCGAAATCGGCGTGCTCGCCCGCTGGGTGCACATCGGCATGCCCCTCTGGTCGCAGCAGATCGCCCGCCGGGTCGACGCTCTGGTCGACAACATCAGCGAGAGTATCAACCTGGAACCGCACGACCCGCGAGTGGGCGTGCAGGGCGTGGTCGAAGACGTCTTTCGCGACCAGATCATGGTCTATACGCCGGCCGGAGACGTCAAAGAACTGCCTCAGGGAGCCACGCCGCTGGACTTCGCCTACACCATTCACACCGAAGTCGGCGCGCAATGTCGCCTGGCGCTGGTCAACGATCAGCCCACGCCGCTCAACGAACCTTTACAGGATGGCGACCGCGTTGAGATCATCAAACGAGGAACCGCTCCCCAGCGCATCTGGCTCGACGAAGATCTGGGATATCTGACCACCAGCCGTGCCCGCGCCCGCGTGCGACGTTGGTTCCGCCGTCTCCCCTCACAGGCAGCCATCCGCGAGGGCAAGCGCCTGTTGCAGGATGAACTCACCATGCTGGGCCTCACTCACTATTCCCACGACACCATTGCCGGCTGGCTGGAATTCGAGGATCCGCGAGAACTCTATCACGCACTGGGGCGCGCCGAGCTTCTGCCCACGGCCGTCTCCACGTGCATTCTCACGGAGACGTGGGAAGAAGGACCACTGCGCGATGTCGGCTCCGTCGTTACGTCCGAGGACGGCGAGGAATTCATCATCACCAATGCCAACGGCCGTCCCTTACGTCTGTGCCGGGCTTGTCACCCGCGCCCCGACGATCGCATCTTCGGCTTTGCGCGCACCGACGGCGTCCTGACTGTGCACAAAGAGGGATGCCGCGTTCTACCCATCGACCCCTTGTCGGAACGCACTCTTAAGCTGGAGTGGGCGACAGAGGAGCTTGCCGAAGTTCGCCTCTTTACCGTGAAAATAGACGGTTACGATCGCAAAGGCCTCCTCTTCGAGATCACCGACCTCGTCCAGAACGAACATATCAACATGCCGGCCGTCCGTGCCGAAACCAGTGATGGCCACGCCACCCTCGTCCTGAAGATGGAAGTAGCTACCCCGCGCCGCCTCGTGCGCGTACTCCATCGCATTCAGGCCCTCGTCAACGTCTACTTCGTAACCTGCCTGGCCCCCGAAGAAGACGTCGTTTAGGGCGCGGCCGAGCAGATTAACCAGACGCTTTGGTTCCCAGCAAGCCGCTGACCCTCCCCGCGTTGTTCAAACTATACAGAATCCCCTCCCCCTGAATTAGAAGGTTTGATAGAAAAACCTGCTGGCGCTTGACGCCATCTCGCTCCCCCTCGATAATCTGCCGCAGATATCAAAATTATCATCTGGAAGGAGAGAAGATCCGCATGCTGAAAAAACGCTTCTTTAAGACCATAGACGAATGCGAGGTCTCGTTCAAGGTCGAGCCCGAAGACGCTGAGAGCGTCGCCCTCGTCATCGAAACCAACGACTGGGAACCTATCCCCATGAAGCAGCTCAAGAGCGGCCCGTTCAAGACAACACTGCGCCTCCCCCTCGACCGTCAGATCCAGTTTCGCTATCTAATCGACGGTGAGACGTGGGAAAATGACGAGACGGCCGACGCCTACGTCCCCAATAAATTCGGTAGCTCAAACAGCGTTGTCGACACCACGCGCGACGAGGACGCCTGAGAGCTCGGGCGGGTAGAGCAGATTAATCGATTCGACTCATCCAGAACCCCCCGCGGCCATTATTGAGCATTAACTGTTTCCCGTCCGGGTGGAGGGCAAAGAAAGCGTCCCAGCGGGGGCGGTTGGGGTTGACCACACGGTCGCGGCCTGAATCCCGCTGTTGGCGCCCGACGATTTTGCCATGCAGGCTCCCGGCCGTGGGCGCGTCTCCGGTTCAAAATTAACCTCTCCCTCGCTTAGCCGTCGCTTAGCCGTCGCTGCTAAGGGCGGCGACGGAAAGAATGGCCATTTTAATCCTACGGCCAATATCTGCTATACTTGCCACAGTGTTGACAGCGATAGGCAAGAGCCATGCAGCTACCCTTACGAGGAAAAAAACCCGGACAGCGGCTCGTCTTCCTCCCCGACGCCGAGCCAGAGCCGCTGGCAGCTTCCATGGTGGCGTTGGCCAATGCCAACGGCGGCCTCATAGTGCTCGGGCTCAGCCCTAACGGCCGTGTTACCGAAACCATCTGGGAAGAAGAAGCCGAAGGCGCCTTGCGCGAGGCTGCTGCCATGTGCCGCCCGCCCGTTCCCGCCGAATGGCAGCCCATCGACACCGGGCCGGAGGCCCTCGTCGGAATTGAAGTGCCGCGCAGCGATGACCTGCACAGCCTGGAAGACGGTCGCGTCCTCGTCCGCAGCGGTGACGAAAATCGGGCCCTGACCGGCGAAGAGATCCGGCAACTGGCTACCAGCAAGAGCGCGGGCGACTTCGAAGCGACCTCCGTGCCCGGCGCCACCGTCGACGATTTCGATCAGGAAATCATAGACGAATACCTGGCCAAACGAGAAGCGCGCGGCGCGCCTCGCCTGGGTTCGCTTTCACGCCTCCTCTTTGAAATCGGAGCGACCACCCGCGAGGGCGAACCAACCGTGACCGGCATCCTCCTTTTCAGCGAGAACCCCCAGGTATTTTTGCCCCAGAGCGGCATCGTCTTCGTCCGCTTCCCGGGAACCGAGCCCCGCGGCGAAGATGGCAATGCCGGCTACGGTCGGCGCGACGAACTCCACGGCCCCCTCGCCCGCATGGTAGAGCGCGCCTGGAACATCGTGTGGGAAGAAATGCGGGTGGGCGCCAAGGTCGATTCGTTGGAACGGGAAGATCTGACCGATTACCCGCGTTTTGCCGTGCGCGAAGCCCTAATCAACGCCGTCGCCCACCGCGATTATCGCATTCGCGGCCGTCGTATCGAGATCCGCATGTACAGTGACCGTATGGAAGTAATCAGTCCTGGCGGCCTTCCCGGCTACATCACGCTGGATAATCTGGTAGACGAGCATTTCTCACGCAACCCGCGCATTGTCAACGGCCTCTTTCAGTGGGGGTACATCGAGGAGCTGGGGCTCGGAATCGACCGCATGATCGAGGAGATGGTGCAGGCAGGCCATCCGCCGCCCAAATTCCGCGCCACCTCCTACGCTTTCACCGTAACCCTTTCTCGGGAGCGCCAGAGACCGGCCGCCCCCCGCTGGACGCGCAACATGAACGAGCGGCAGACGCGGGCGCTGGCCTACGTGCGCGAACACGGCAGTATCACCAATCGCGAGTACCAGCGGCTGTGTCCCGACGTCTCCTCAGAGACCCTTCGCCTCGACCTCGTCGATCTGGTGGAAAAAGATCTTCTGCTTAAAATTGGGTCCAAGAAAGGCACACATTACATTCTGAAATAGTTTATCCCAAATTTATCCCAAATCGATTTGGGATAAATTTGGGATAAGTTTTGCTGATCCCGGCCGGCTACTGATGACGTTAACACACCAATTCTTAATTACCCTGATTTTGCCGCTGGCTTTCGTGGCGCTGGCCGTTTACTCCTGGCGCTCGGCGCGGCGAGCCGGCCGCACGCCCTATTGGCCGCTTGCGCTGGTCATTGCTGCCGTATGGACCAGCAGCATACTCAGTTTCTATGGTGGCGTCACCTTATCCCAGGAGGCCGCTCTCACCTGGCGCGTCGTCGGTCGCCACGCTCTCACGTTGCTATCGTTGGCCCTCCTCCTGACGACGATCAATCATCTTTCCATTCCGGCCCGGCAAGGACAGGTGGCCTTTGGGCTTGGCCTCCTCTTCTGGCTCCTTTCCATTGGTCTCGATCCGGTCATCTGGCCCTACACCTTGCCCGTCTTTGTCGTCAACGGCCAGAGCGTTGACCACTTCGCCCTCTGGTCAGCCGTGTGGGTCACCAGCTGGTTCCTTCCTCTACTGTCTGCCTTTATTCTGGCGCGCCGTAAGGCACTCCAGACGCCCCAATCACTTCGCCGCAACCAGATCAACTACTGGATGCTGACCCTCGTCCTTTTCTTCGCCGCCGGTAGCGTCGCCTTGGTTCAGGAACCGGGCCAGCCCGCCTGGCAACAGTTGGGTGCGCTGGGGCAGATCGTCGCCGCCCTGGTCGGCGCCATCAGCCTGACTCGTTCACCTCTGCCCGATCTTCTGCTCGCCCTTCGCCATCTGGCGGCGCGCATCATGACCACGCTGTTAACCTTCTTTCTGGCCTGGGCCGTCCTCTACGCGCTGGTGCGCAACCTCGGGCGGCCGCCCGTCGCCGACACAAATCTCGACCTGATCCTGGCCGCCGCCATCTTTGCCTTGCTCATCGTGGTCGTCAATCGCGTCGCGCGTCGTTTCCTTCGCCGCCTCTTTCTTCCAGACGTTTCCGGCATGCAGACGACGCTGGCCGGCCAACCGGATCTGCTGGCCGGCCTCCTCAACCCCGAATGGCTCGGCCGCCTCATTTTGCGCCTGGTGCAGGCCAATCTCGCGGCCGAAAGCGCCCGCCTCTTCTACATCGAGAGTGGGCCGGCCGGCGGCATTATCTTGCATCCTCTGGCCAGCCTGCCGCAACAAAAGGAAGAGGGCAAGAGCCTCCTGCTTGCCGGCGACAGCGCCTTTACCCAACATCTCTCTCGGCATCCCGGCGTCCCCCTTTCCGCCCATGACGTCGAAACGCTGGCGGCCGACGCGCCTGATGCCCGTCAGGCGTTTGCCCAGGAGGGAGGAGAACTGTTCATGCCCTTGCACGTCGCAGACCATCTGGTGGGCGTCCTGATCTTGGGCGACAAATACACGGGCGCGCCCTATAACAGCACCGACGTTACGCAGTTGCAGCAGATGGCGGCCCAGACGGCCCCTCTCCTTCTGCAGGCGCAAAATATACAGAACCTGGAACGTGTCAACGAACAGGCCTTTTCCGAACTCCGGGAGCTGGCTCAAGAGCAACGGCAGCTCCGGGAACTGAGAACCCTCCACGAGCGCTTCCTCCGGCTCGTATCCCCTGACCTGCGGGCTCCTTTTCTAGAAATCACCGGCGAGTTGCAACGTTTGCAAGAGGAGACGGCCGGCGAAAGCGCCGACCTCGACCTCCTCAACCAGCACATATCCCAGCTTCGCTTAATGATCGACAATCTGATTCTGATCGCTCACCGGCTGGACAAGGAGCGCGACTTCTGTCTCGAACCCGTGCACCTGGACGAGATCGTCGAGCGCGCACTGCAAAATCTTTCGGCGATGGCTGAGGCGCGCCGAGTCGACGTGAGCGTCGAGCTGGACCCGCGGCTGCCCCCCATCACGGCCGACGAGAGCCGATTGACAGAAGCCGTTCAGTATCTGACCCACAATGCCATCAAATTCAATAAGATTGGAGGCGACGTGCACATTGTCGGCGCGCCGGCCGGCGATGAGCTTGTCTTGCGCGTCTCCGATACCGGCGTCGGCATTCCCGCTGACCGGCTGGACCGCGTCTGGACGGGTGCAGCCACACTGCGCGCGGGAGATTTTAAGAATGACTCGCCCGGTCTCGGCCTCTTGCTGACCCGCTTCATCGTTCGCGCGCACGGCGGGCGTGTCGAAGCCCGCAGCGAGTACGGTGCTGGCAGCACCTTTTCTATTTACCTGCCCCTGACCCTCAATACCGGTGAGGCGTCTTCCCTCTTGGACGACGCCGCCCCGGCCGGCGAAGCCGGTTAAGGCCCGCACGATGCGCTTTACCACACCGCTGGCCCTTCTCCTTCTCCTGAGCCTGCCCTACTTCGTGTGGCTCGGCCGGCCGCGGTCAGGCGTGCGCCGCCGCGACAGACATTGGGCCAGCCTGGGCGTGCGCGTTCTCATCCTTCTCTTGCTGACGCTTACTCTGGCCGGCACGCAGGTGGTGCGCGCGGCCGACGAATTGGCCGTCGTCTTTCTTGTCGATGCCTCCGATTCGATTTCCCAGGCCCAGCGCGAGGCGGCCGAGCAACACGTGCGCGAAGCCATCGCTACCATGGGGCCTGACGATCAGGCGGCCGTCATTCTGTTTGGGGCCAATGCGCTGGTCGAACGGCCCATGAGCGGGTTGGCGGAACTGGCTCCCATTTCCTCCGTTCCCCAACCCCTGCACACCGACCTGGCCGAAGCCATTCGCCTCGGCCTGGCCCTCTTCCCCGCCGGCAGCGCGCGGCGCCTCGTCGTGCTCAGTGATGGCGTCCAGACCATCGGCGACGCCCAGGAAGCGGCCCAACTCGCGGCGTCGGCCGGCGTGCAAATCGACTACGTTCCCCTCCTTCGTGATGACGCCGCGCGCGAGGCGTGGGTCACAGCCGTCGACGCGCCCACCCGTGTTAGCGAGGGAGAGACCATCGTCGTCAACGTTACCGTAGAGAGCACGGCAAATATGCCCGCCAACCTGCGCGTCCTGGCCGGGGGGGCCGTCGTCGCCGAACAGACAGTCCAGTTGCGCTCGGGAGCAAACAACTTTCCCATTCGCCTGCGGGCGGCCGAGCAGGAATTCGTGCGCTATTCGGTGCAGCTGACGCCGGCCGAGGACGTCTATTACCAGAACAACGAACTCGCTGCCTATACCGAAATCGTCGGCGCGCCCCGTGTTCTTCTGGTTGCCGGGGGCCCGGCTGGCGATGAGGGTGACCCGTCCGTGGCTGACGAGTCCGTCCAGTTGCGGTTGGCGTTGGAGGGGGCTGGTCTGACCGTGGATCAGGTGACGCCCGTTGGATTACCGGCGACCCTCCCCCAACTGAGCAACTATGCCACCATTGTCCTCGTCGACGTCAACGCCAAGAATCTCACTTCTCGCAAAATGGCGGCGCTGCAGAGTTTCGTCCGCGACCTGGGCGGTGGCCTCGTCGCCGTTGGCGGGCCGCAGAGCTACGGCATGGGCGGTTACTTTCGCACCCCTTTGGAAGAGGCGTTGCCTGTCGACATGCAGATCAAAGATCAGGATCGTTTCCCATCGGTGAGCATCGTCATCGTTATTGACCGCTCCGGCAGCATGTCGGCCCCGGAAGGCGGCCTGACCAAAATCCAGCTGGCCGACGAAGCGGCCGTGCGCGTCGTCGAACTGCTCAATGATTTCGACGAGATCACGGTCATCCCCGTGGACACCGAACCGGACACCGTCATCGGCCCTGCCTCCGCGGCCGATAAGGGGCCCATCATCGAGGAGATCCGCCAGATCGGCGCCGGTGGTGGGGGCATTAACGTGCGCACCGGCCTGGAGGCGGCGACCGAAGCCCTTGCCGAGAGCCAGAATCAGGTCAAACACGTCATCGTCCTTGCCGATGGCAACGACTCCAACGAGCAGGGAGGCGTACCCGAGTTGATCGAGGCCCTGGTGAGTGAGGGGACGACCGTTTCCATGGTCGCTATCGGCGACGGCAAAGACGTTCCGTGGCTACAGCGCATGGCCGAGCTAGGGGAGGGGCGTTTCCACCTGACCAATGAGGCGGCCAACCTGCCTCAGATCTTCACCCAGGAAACGACCGCCATCCAACGTTCCTACTTGATTGAAGAGCGCTTCTTCCCCTCCCTCGTTAGCCGCAGCCCGATTCTGGCTAACATCAATCAGGCCCCCCCTCTCTACGGATACGTTGGGACCAGCCCCAAAGGGACGGCACAGGTCATTCTGGAGACACACCTGGGAGATCCCTTGCTGGCGGCGTGGCAATATGGCCTGGGTCGCACCGTTGCCTGGACGTCAGACGCCACCGGCCGGTGGGGGCGCGATTGGGTTCAATGGTCCGGGTTCCCCACCTTCTGGGCTCAGGCCGTGCGCTGGACCATCACCCAGGGGCGGGATAGCAACGTCGAGATGATTGTCTCCTATGGCCAGGAGCGGGCGCAACTGACCGTCGACGCGCGCGCCGCCGGTGGCGCCTTCCTCGACGATCTGCAGATGGAAGCTAACGTCGTGGCGCCGGACGGCGCCGTTATTCCCGTACAGCTACAACAGGTGGCCCCTGGTCGCTACCAGGCTCAATTTGCGCCCACGGCCGAAGGCGCCTACCTGATCCGTGTCACCGGGACCCAAGAAGGCGAGGGGGAAGCTCTGGTAGCCCAGACCGGAGGCTGGGTGCTCGGTTACTCCCCCGAATATCGCCAGCTCGAGGCGAACGCCGCTCTGCTCGAAACGGTCGCCGAGATGACGGACGGCCGAGATCTCTCTGGCAATCCTGCTGCTGCATTCGACCACACCCTCTCCGGCACGCCCACCACGCGCCCCATCTGGCCCTGGCTGACCTTGCTTGCCGTGGTCCTGTTACCGGTGGACGTCGCCTTGCGCCGCCTGGTAATCACCCGCCGTGATCTCCAGCGGGCCTGGGCCGCAACCTTTGGCCGAATGCGGCCGCAGCCCATTGTGGAACGGCGCTCCGAACAGGTAGCCCGTCTCTTCGAGGCCAAGCAGCGGGCGGGTACAACCCCGCCATCTGCCGGAAGTGCTTTGACGCCCCCGCCTGTCTCTCGGGAGGCTGCGGCCGAGGAAGATACAGGTGTAGAAACAGAAGAGAAGGCGCCGCAGTCGGCTCCTTCGCCGCCCCAGCAACCTTCCGAACCGGCCTCGCGAGCTGCCTCCACCGGCTCCCTCGCTTCCCGCCTTCTGGAGCGCCGTCGTCAGAGCGAAGGAGAGAGCGAGGAGCAGGGAGAATAAGGCGGGATTCTCCTCCTGTCACTCCACCTATTTTCCTATTGCTATCGCGACCCCCCATGCCCCATACTTAGAGAAAGCAAAAGAAAGTGTTGTGGCGCAGGGATGCCACCATCTCTAAGGAAGAGGGTATGACAATGAAACGAACGCTGATCTCCATACTGAGCTTTGCGCTACTGGTGCTTCTCATCAGTGCTCTGGCCCCCTCGCCGGCGTCGTCTGTCATCGTGCAGGCCGATAGCGCAGCACAGGCCGCTAAGGTGGTCGAGAGTCACGGAGGCGTCGTCCACGAACGGTTGACCATCATCGACGCTGTGGCGGCCGAGATACCGGCCCGGCAGATGGCTGCGTTGCAGGCCGACGGCCGCGTCGCCGCCGTCCACAGCGATGACGCGGTTCAACTCGCCGGCGGTCGTGGGAACCCCGTCGTCGACTTCCCAGAAGTTGTCGGCGCTGACACAGTCTGGAATGAAGGTGTCACCGGCGAAGGCGTGACCGTGGCCATCGTCGATACCGGCATTTCCCAGCGACACCGCTGGTCGCGCGCCAAGACCGTCGCTCGTTACGACGCATTAGACGGTGACTCGCCCCACGACGATCCGCACGGGCATGGTACCTTTATGGCCGGCATCGTCGGCAATTTCCTTCGCGATGGAGAACGCGGCTATATGGGAATGGCTCCTGGTGCGGATCTGGTCGACGTTCGCGTTTTGGACGCCCAAGGCAAAGGCACCTACGCTGACGTTATCGAGGGGCTCGACTGGGTGCTTGCCAACAAGGACGCCTACAACATCCGCGTCGTCAACCTTTCAATCGTTAGCGGCGTAAATAGCCCCTATTGGGCCGATCCCATTAACCAGGCGGTAGAGGCCCTATGGGCCGCCGACGTCGTCGTCGTCGCCGCGGCCGGCAACGGCGGCAGCGATCCCTTAAGCATTTCGGTGCCAGGCAACGATCCCTTTATCATCACAGTCGGTGCTTTCACCGACAATTACACGCCGGAAGATGAAGGCGACGATTACATGACCCCCTTCAGCGGCGCCGGGCCCACTGAGACCGGTTTCGTCAAGCCCGACGTCGTCGCTCCCGGTGCGCACATCGTTTCAACCATGGATCCCAATGCCACGTGGGCGAAGTCGTATCCTGACGGACGCATGGGCGGTCGCTACTACCGGGGGGCCGGGACCTCTGCCGCCGCCGCCGTCACGTCCGGCATCGCTGCCCTCATGTTAGAGAACAACCCGGCCATGACACCCAACGAGGTGAAATACACGCTCATGGCTTCCGCTCGCCCGGCCGTATATGAGAATGACGGAACGCTGACCTGGAGCCTTTTCCAACAGGGCGCCGGCCGCGTTTGGGCTCCGGAGGCCGTCTTCGGCGACTATCCGGGCGAGGCCAACGGCGGTATGGCGCCCGGCGAAAAGTACGTCGGCCCTGCCGTTTATCGCGATGGCCAATTCGTTCTCGTCGATGAAAATGGCGATGAACTACCCTGGGCGTCCGGTTACAGTTGGACCGGCGGCTATAGCTGGACCGGTGGCTACTCCTGGACGGGCGGTTACTCCTGGACCGGCGGCTATAGCTGGACCGGTGGTTATTCCTGGACCGGCGCGACTGATTGGCAGACGCTCGACGATGACACCGTCTGGCAGAGTGGTTACAGTTGGACCGGCGGTTATTCCTGGACGGGCGGTTACTCTTGGACCGGCGGCTACAGTTGGACTGGTGGCTACTCCTGGACCGGTGGCTACAGTTGGACCGGATTGGTTCCCGAGTAAAACGACCCTGACATTTTTTTGGGTAATCCCCATGATATGCTGTGGCTATCATGGGGATTTCTGCATAAATAGCGGCACATACACATGCTAAATGAGGGCCGATCATATCGCCTATATATTGCGCTGGTGAGCCTGCTGGGGCTCGTCCTTTCGGCCGTCGGCTTCTCCCAATTGGCGCAGTCCGATGATCCCCTGATCTTCGTCCTGCTCTCCCTCCTGGCCACCGGCGCCCAGAGCACGGCCACTTTCCTCACCAGCGGGGGGATTAGCGTGTCCGTTAGCTCCACCGTCAATCTGGCCATCGTCCCCCTCTATGGAGCCGCTGCGGCCGCCTTTAGCGCCGCCATTTCCGAAGCCGGTCTGTGGTTGATCAACGTTCCCAAAGACCGCGAGAATTGGAAAGGGACGCTGCCCCAGCTTACCTTCAACATGGGTATGGCCGCCATCGCCCTCTATGGTGCCGGGTTTGTCTTCCTGCTGAGCAGACAGTGGCTCGGGCCCGAAACCCTCGCGGGACAGACGTTGCCTTGGTTGATCGCCGCCATCGTCGCCGACCAGCTTAATATCTGGTTATTGATCGGCATCCTCTACTTCCAGCGTGGGCTGGATCCACGGGCGGTGTGGATCGATCACCGGTGGGCAATGTCCATCAACGTCGTGGTCATGAGCGTGGGCGGCGCCGTCCTGGCCCTCGCCGTGGAAGAGTTCGGGCTGCTGGGCATCAGCATCTTTTTCTTACCCATCGTTCTTTCCGCATACGCCTTCCGTCTCTACGTGAGGCGAACGCAGGAACAGATGGATCGGTTGGAGGAGATCGTTGCTGCGCGGACCCAGGCCCTCGCCGACGCCAACAAAGAACTGGCCGAACTAAACGAGCAGAAAGACGCATTTCTCGCCGTCCTGACCCACGACATGCGCTCGCCGCTGACCAACATTCACGGTTATGCTACCCTGTTGCGTGATCACCCCGAATTCCCCCCAGATCAGCGCGCCTACATGGCTGAGATCATTTTGCGCAACGAACGCGCCCTGCTGGAGATCGTCAATAACATACTTGACATCGAGCACCTGGAGTCGGGCGCGCCCGTACTCCTGGATCGCGAGAATCTCGATCTGGCGGATCTGATCGAGGAAGTAGTCGAACTGAGCAAAGCTCAGGCCGAGGAAAAGAAGATCGAAGTCTCCATCCAGTCGGATCCGTCACCCCTTTTCCTGAACGCCGACAGGCAGAAGGTCGTGCGCATTTTGCAAAACCTCGTCTCCAATGCCATCAAGTACACGCCTGAGGAAGGGCAGGTCCTGGTATCGGCCGAAATGAATGGCCGTAGCGCCGTCGTCAGCGTTCAGGACACCGGTTACGGTATTCCGGCCGAGGAATTGCCGCATATCTTTGACCGCTACAGCCGGGTCGCCAAACATGAGCACAAGGCGGTTGGGACTGGGCTGGGCCTGACCATCGTTAAGAGTCTTGTCGAGGCGCACGAGGGCGAGATTTCCGTAGCCAGCGAAGAAGGCGTCGGCAGCACCTTCACCATCAAACTGCCGGCCTGATCCCGTTAGATTTCGACGGCCCTTCTGTGGACCTTTTCCTCCACCATCTGTAGAAACGCCTCGACGGCCATGCCGTTCTGGCGCCGGCCATCCCGTTTGCGCAGCGACACCGTTTCCGCTTCTACTTCCCGGTCCCCGGCAATGAGCATGTACGGCACCTTCAGTAATTGTGCGTGCCGGATCTTGGCCTGCATGCGCTCGCCGCCCAGATCGGCCTCTGCCCGCACGCCGGCCGCTCGCAGTTTCGCCGTCACCTCCTCCACGTACGCGTGATGGTCGTCGGTAATCGGGATCACGACTGCCTGCACCGGCGCCAGCCAGACGGGAAAGGCGCCGTTGAAATGCTCGATCAGAATGCCGACGAAGCGTTCAAAGGCGCCGTACACGACGCGGTGAATGACGACGGGCGTCTGATCCTCGCCATTCTCGTCCACGTACGTCAGGCCAAAGCGCCGCGGCAACTGGAAATCCAGTTGCACCGTGCCCATTTGCCACTGCCGGCCGAGGGCGTCCGCCATGTCAATGTCAATCTTCGGCCCGTAAAAGGCGCCGTCCCCTACGTCAATCTGATAATTCTCCGGCCCAAAGCGGGCGTCCAGAATCCGTTTCAAAGCCGCCTCCGCCTTGTTCCACGTGTCGACGTCGCCGATGAACCGTTCCGGCCGCGTGCTCAATCGAAGCTGGTACGTCAGACCAAACACGTCGTAAAAACGGTCCACCAGGTTGAGGATACGGTTGTACTCCTCCTCAATCTGCTCCTCCGTGACAAAGATGTGTGCGTCGTCTTGCTGGATGTGCTGTACCCGCAGCAGCCCGTGCAACGTACCCGTGCGTTCCCGCCGGTGCAGCACGTCCGTGTCCGCCAGGCGCAGGGGCAGATCCCGGTAGCTGCGCGTCTTCAGCCCATAGACGATCATCGCATTCGGACAATTCATCGGCTTCAGCGCATACGTCCGCTGTTCGTCGATGGGGATGATGAACATATTCTCCCGATAATGTTCCCAATGTCCCGACTGTTTCCAGAGGCTGACGTCGTTCACCAGCGGAGCCGCGATCTCCTGATACCCTCGTTTCTCATGCTCTTCACGCCAGAAAGCGATCAGTTCGCGCAAGATCTTGAGGCCGTTAGGGAGCCAGTAAGGCATGCCCGGAGCCGTCTCGTCGAAGTGGAAAAGCTCCATCTGTTTGCCCAGCCGCCGGTGATCTCGCCTCTTCGCTTCCTCCACTCGTCGTATGTACGCCTTCAACTCCCGTTTGCTGGGCCAAGCCGTGCCGTATATCCGTTGCAGCATCGGGTTGGCCTCGTCGCCGCGCCAGTAAGCCCCGGCCACACTCGTCAATCTGATCGCGTCCGGCGGGATCTTTCCCGTGTGCGCCACGTGCGGCCCCCGGCACAGATCCTCAAACGTGTCGTGGCGGTACGTGCTGAGCCTTTCGCCCCGCTCCGCCAGTTCGGCGATCAGTTCCAGTTTGTACGGCTGATCCTGGAAGAGGCGCCGTGCCTCATCCACGTCGATTTCCCGGTACACAAGCAGGTGCCGGCTGGCGATAATCTGTCGCATCCGCCTCTCGATAGCCTCCAGGTCGTCCGGGCTAAAGGTGCGCCGATTTCCTGCCTCGTCCTGGCCCAGGTCGAAGTCGTAATAGAAACCATCGGCAATCGGCGGGCCGATGCCCAGCTTCGCGCCGGGATATAGTTCCAGGACCGCCTGGGCCATCACGTGGGCGGCCGTGTGCCGCAGCCGGTACAGGTCCGACTCTTCATAGCGATCACTCTGGTCGCCGTGAACGTTATCTTGCAAAGACATTGGCGCCTCCTAAATGCTTCGTTTCATAATTCCTTTCGCTGATATTACAAACAGAAAAGGCCGCTCCGGGGTGCCAGAGCGGCCTTCGCGCGTGCCCCAGAGCAGGACACTGGTTATGTCAGTGTCCCTACAATTCTTGTGAGCGGGTAGTGATCAGATTCAAAGCGTGTTCCTTAAATTCCTCGACAGGAATCGCCCCGCGGTCCTCTTCGTCGCGCGTGCGCACGGCCACCGTGTTCGCTTCCACCTCGCGGTCACCCACGATCAACATATAGGGCACCTTCTGTAACTGCGCGTCCCGGATCTTGGCGCTCATGCGGTTGCCGCTGTCGTCGACCTCCACGCGCATGCCGGCCGCGCGCAACTGCTCCGCCACCTCACGGGCGTATTCTACGTGCCGGTCCGTGATCGGAATCATCACGACCTGCACCGGGGCCAACCAAACCGGGAAAGCCCCGCCATAATGTTCGATGAGCACGCCGAAAAAGCGCTCCATCGATCCCATCAGCGCGCGGTGCACCATATACGGCCGGTGCTCCTGTCCGTCTTCGCCCACGAAGATCAGGCCAAACCGCTCGGGCAGGTTGAAGTCAAACTGGATCGTCGTCAACTGCCACGTCCGTCCCAGAGCGTCCTTGATCTTGATGTCGATCTTCGGGCCGTAGAAAACGGCCTCACCTTCCATCCGCCGGTGGGGTAGCCCTCGTTCCTCAAGAGCCCGCACCAGCGCCGCCTCGGCCATTTCCCACATCTCATCGCTGCCCGCGTACTTCTCCGGTGTCGCCGGATCGCGGACGCTCAATTCCACGTCGAACTCCTCGAAGCCGAACGCCTCCAACAGATTTAGGCTGAAGTTGAGCACCCGGCTGATCTCGTCTTCCACTTGGTCTGGCGTGCAGAAAATGTGAGCGTCATCTTGGGTGAAGCCGCGCACGCGCAGCAGGCCGTGCAACGTTCCCGAACGCTCGAACCGGTACACCGTCCCCCATTCGGCCATGCGAATCGGCAGGTCGCGGTATGAGCGCCGGTCGCTCTGATAGATCATGATGTGGAAGGGGCAGTTCATCGGCTTGAGATAATACTCCAGCCCATCGATGTCCATTGGCGAGTACATACTCTCGCGGTAGAAATCCAGGTGGCCGCTCGTCTCCCACAAGTGGCTGCGGCCGATGTGCGGCGTGTAGACGATCTCGTATCCGCCTTCCAGGTGTTGCTGGCGGGCGAAATCTTCGATGATGGTGCGGATCCGGCCACCCTTCGGATGCCACAGGATCAGGCCGCCGCCCACGTCTCTGGGGGCAGTGCTGAACAGATCTAGCTGCGTGCCCAGGCGACGGTGATCTCGCTTCTCGATCTCTTCCAATCGCTTCAGGTACTGTTCAAGCTCCACGCGATTGTGCCACGCTGTGCCATAAATCCGCTGCAACTGCGGCCGGTTCTCGTCACCCCGCCAGTAAGCCCCACTCGTGCGCAGTAGCTTGACGGCGTTGGCTCTGATTTTCTTCGTAGACGGCACGTGCGGCCCGCGGCACAGGTCTACGAACTCCCGGTGCTGGTAAATGCTCACCTCATCCACCGGCTCGCTGATGGGCTCTCCCATGTCGTCCACTTTGCCCGCAGCGAGCTCGTCGATCAGCTCCAGTTTATACGGCTCATCCTCGAAGAACGATTTCGCTTCCTCGACGCTCATCGTCGAATGCTCGAACTGAGCATTCTGTTTTAACAGCTTCTTCATCCGCTTCTCGATCTTCTCCAGATCCTCTTCAGAGAAGGTGCGCGGCTTGCCTTCCTCATCCTTTCCCAGATCGAAGTCGTAGTAAAAGCCGTCCTCGATAGGCGGGCCGATAGCCAGCTTGGCGTCTGGAAAAAACTCCAGGACGCTTTCTGCCATGACGTGCGCAGACGAATGTCGGATGCGATATAATTCTGATTCCTCGTATGGAACGTTGTTTTCGTTCCCGTTTTTACTAGCCACTGCGATCTCTTACCTCCTGCTGTCCAAACTAAAAAGCGCCATCACCCAGGTCGGGGCGATGGCGATCGCGGTTCCACCCAACTTCTGTCTGTCGCGCCACCTTGTCGCGTACAGACGCTCGTTGCGGCCGCTAACGGGGCCAACCGGATTCTCCTACCACGGGCGCCACACGCCGTTCAGAAAATCACTCCCGGGGGGTTTTCACCGCCGTCCTCATCGTGAGGGCTTCCAGCCTTCCGGCCACTCACTCTCTGGGACAGGCGCGCCGGCTACTCGTCCCGGTCAACGCGTTACCTATTCACGTACTCAACATTATACGAAGCCCCCCGCGCCTGTCAAGTTTGATTGCGTTCGCTCCTGAGCATGCTATAATCTGACCCGTCCTGAGGAGTAAAACAAAGTCATATGAGCAAATTATCGCAAAAGCGTCCCTCGTCCCCCAGAATTCGACTGCCGCTTTGGGGGCTCGTCTTATTGGTCTTGCTGCTGGGCCTCTTCCTGGTGGGAAGCAGTATCTGGCTATTCAAAACCGTGCAAGGGATGGCCGCCCAATGGGAAGTCAGCCAGCCGAGCGTTGAGCTGGGCGGCGTGGAAGGGGCCGAGGGAGCGGCCGGCGAAGATCCCCTGAGCGATCCCCTGGTCACCGCCCTGACGCCGGAAGCGGGAGACCAGCCCCTCCTGTCGCCAGACGCCTTCCAACGCTGGTCGGGCCAGGAGCGTGTCAACATCCTCCTCTTGGGCATTGATCTGCGTTGCGAGGAGGACGGCCCGACTCATACCGACAGTATGATGGTGCTGACCATCGACCCCGTCGGCCTCTCGGCCGCCGCGCTCAGCCTCCCCCGCGACCTGTGGGTGGAGATTCCCCAATTTGGTGTAGACCGCATCAACCAGGCCTACTTCAAGGGCGAAGCCTTCGATTATCCCGGCGGCGGCGCTGCCCTGGCCATGGAGACCGTCGAGGCCACGCTGGGCGTGCCCATGGACTATTACGCGGCCGTCAACTTCAGGGCCTTTGTTGACTTCGTCGACCTCATCGGAGGGATCACCGTCGACGTACCCGAAGCCATCGACGATCCGTCCTACCCGGATAGTTGCTATGGGTACGATCCCTTCTCCATCTCGGCTGGCGAACACCAGTTGGACGGAGAGACGGCGCTGAAATACGCACGAACTCGGGCCACCGTCGGTGGAGATGTCGATCGCGCCGGCCGCCAGCAGCAGGTCCTTATGGCCGCCCGCGACAAGGTGCTGCGCGTCGATATGGTCCCGCGCCTCCTCATGCGCGCCCCCCAGCTATGGCAATCGTTCCAGAGTAACGTCGAGACCAACATGACGCTTGACGAGGCCATCCAGCTGGCCCTGTTAGCCCAGGAGATCCCGCGCGACAGCATTCGTCTGGAAGTCATCAACTACAGCTACGTGTACAATGAAACCACGCCCGACGGCCAACAGGTCCTCGTACCCAACCGGGATCAGATTCGGGCCCTCCGCGACGAGCTCTTCGCTCCGCCCGCCATTCCTACCCCCGTTATCGAGAACCTGCCGCAGATGATGCGGCAGGAAGAGGCTCGCGTCGTCATCCACAACGGCACCGCCGTCTTTGGGCTCGCCGGCGACACTCAGGATTACCTGCAACAATTCGACGTCGACGTCGTCGACATCGGCAACGCCGATTCGGCCACGTACAACCGGACCCAGATCATCGACTTCGGCTCCCACCCCAACACGACGCGCTACATCGCGCAGCTGATGGACGTGCCCCCGCTCAATATAAGCTACAGCTCAGAGTCGACCGACGGCTACGACGTGCTTATCATTCTTGGTGACGACTGGCGCGTTCCCCGCTCCGCCACGCCCACCCCCTAATATCTACGCTCTGCGTGTATCTGTGCCCCGCACTTATCTGCACTATTTGCAGACCTACTCCTGCCGCAGTGACAGATCATACACCTCCCGTTTGCGCCAGCCCGCTTGCGCCGCCACCCGCTCGGCCGCTTCCTTGCGCCGCACCCCATCTGCCAATAGCCGGGCCATCGCCCGTTCTACCTCCGCTTCGCTCCACGCTGCCTCCTCTTCACCCGCGCCCCTTATCACTACCGTAATTTCGCCGCGCACACGATCTTTCCCGAAATACTCAATTGCGTCCCCGGCCGTCCCCCGCCAGATCTCTTCATGTAATTTCGTCAACTCTCGGGCGACGACAAGCGGCCGGTCGCCCAGCACCGCGTCCACGTCCTTCAACAACTTGACCAGGCGGTGTGGCGCTTCGTAGATCACCAGCGTGTAAGGCAATCCGCCCGCGTTGGCCAACGCCTCCCGCCGCGCCTTGCGCTGTCGTGGCAAGAAGCCCAGGAAGAGAAAACTGTCCGTCGGCAGGCCGCTGCTGATCAGGGCCGAAACGGCCGCCGAAGGGCCGGGGATCGGGCTGACCGTAACCCCCGCCTCCACGGCCGCGCGCACCAGCCGGTAACCCGGATCCGATAATCCCGGCATCCCGGCGTCCGTCACCAGGGCCACGTCGGCGACGGCCAGCCGGTCAATCAATTCGCCAATCCGCGCCTCGTCGCTATATTCGTGAAAACTGGTGAGGGGGGTGTCGATCTCGTGGTGCTTCAGCAGGCGACCCGTGGTGCGCGTGTCCTCGGCCGCAATCAGGCTCGCTTCGCGCAGCGTCCGCAGGGCGCGGAGCGTAATATCCTCCAGGTTGCCGATCGGCGTGCCCACCAGGTAGAGCGTGCCCATAGCCGCCGGCTAATGATTCTGCACGAAGTAGAAGAGCACCAGGTTTTGGTTACAGCTTGCCCGCGTGTCCACACTGTAAACCTGGGACACGGCCGTGCCGTTGGCCGTCTCCAGCTGCACGTTGCACTGGCGCACGACCGGCGCGTTAAAGATGAACTGCTCGTAACCTGACGGGCCATAAGCCGGCGCGCCGCCGACCGTCGCCCGCTCGTCGATGCCGCAGCCCCAGACGTGGACCCGGTACTGTCCCGCCGGCACCGGGCTGCGGTTCAGATCCAGAACGTCGCCGCCAATGCCCAGCCAGTTACAACCGGCCGCGTTAGCGAAATTCTGTTCGTAAATTGGGCTGGCGTCCGATCGGGTAAAGGGGAACGGCGCCCTCGTTTGCGTAGCCGTTGGCGACGGGCCCGGCGTTGGCGTGTTCGTCGGCGTATCCGTGGGGGTCGGCGTCGCCGTCGGCGGCGGGAAGGTGGGCGTAATCGTCGGCTCCGACGTTGGCCGGCGCGTGTTCGTCGCCGTGGCCTCCGCGAACACCTGTTGGCGGCCTCCCGGCGTCCACGTTGGCGCCAGGAGCAGATTAGGCGTTGGCGTGGGCGTGCTCGTAGGCACGATGGCCGCTGCTACGCGCGACGGGGTCGGTTCGGCCGGCGCCTCACCTCCTCCTATTTCCAGCCCGCCGGTCAGCGGTTCTACCAGTTCCGGCGAGGTCAGCGCGACGACGAAGCCGGCCACAACCAGTACGATGAGTCCGACGATGAGCAGCGTCAGCAGGTTAAAGAGCAATGCACAGCCACCGCTTCTTCCATTATTCCCCGTCATTGAACCCTCTCCATCGTTAAATCTTCTCGTTAACCGGCGCCGTCCTCAATGTAGCGGACGATCTCGGCCTGGGACATCTGTTCCGCCAGCCACGCCTCAAATCGCTCCTGCAATAGCATAGCTCGCCGGTCGGGGCTGAGCGGCCGTTTCGGATCCACGTCCACGACCTGCACCAGGTAATAGGTCGGTTCACCGCCAGCCACCGTGCCCGTGATCACGTCGCTCACCTCGCCTGGTTCCAGGGCAAACGCTGCCTCTTCAATCTCCGGTACGAGCAACGTCCCGGCCGGAAAGTACCCCAGGTCACCTCCCTCCTCGCCCGTGGCCCGGTCCAGAGAATGTTCTTGGGCCAGCGCTGCAAAATCGGCGCCGTTTTCCACCTGTTCCAACAGCGACTCAGCCAACGCTGGATCGTCAACCTGCAAATAGCGCGCGTGTACCTGCTCCACCGTTTCCGGGACGTCCGCGGTCACCGTCGACGATACCCGTTCCGTCAACATCTCGAATGCCAGCGCTTCCCGAAAAGCCTCCTCCGTCCAATTGTTAGCCGAGAGCCACGCTTCAAAGCTGCCCTCTCCGCCCGCTTCGGCCGCCACCTGGCGCAATTCCGCCATTTGCTGCTCGACCATCTCTGGCGTGATCGTGATCCCATTCTCCGCCGCGGCCTGCTCGATCAATTCGCGCTCAATGAGCATCTCCAATACCAGGCGTCGTTGCTCCTCGTCGCTCTGTGCCTCCGGGTTCCCCGCCATCACCAGCGCCTGACCCTGCTGGTAACGCGCCAGCATCTCTTCAAACGTCGAGAGATAGATCGGTTCGCCGTTGACCGTCGCTGCCAGCGGTTCGGTAGGGGTGGGCGTCGGCGGAATGGGGGTCTCCGTCGGAGGTGGCGCTGGCTCGTCGACCGCCTCGGTCGGCGCGGGTTGCCCAGACGTTGTTTCGGCCGCCTCGGTCGCCGCCGGCGCCTCGGTGGCGGCGGGATCGTCGTTGCAGGCAGCCAAGCAAAAGGATACAGATAGCGGCGAACGGTAACAGGAATCGTGGAAGGCGACTAGACATAAACCCCTTTGAGCCTTTGCTCGGGACCATTAGGCAGACATAATGTTAGGCGAATTATACCCGGGCCGCATGGTCATGCAATAACAACCGGCGTGACCCTAGCCAAAATACAGAAAAGCGGCCGCGCCGGCCACGATCACGAAGATGACAAAGCATCCCACTCGAAACAGCGTGGCCGTCAACTTGAACATCACGCGTACGGCGATCAGTCCGACCAGTAGCAGAACGGATAGGATCACCAGCGAGATAATCTCTCCAGACGAAAGCGAACTCACGAGCTCCATACCACCTCTCCCTTCTTAACAACTGTCTGTACCAGATTCGTACCAAAACGATAGCCCAGTTGTCGGTAATCGTCCACGTCAAGAATCAGGAAGTCCGCCTCTTTGCCCGGTTCCAGACTTCCAACTTCTTCGCCACGGCCGATGGCGTACGCTGCGTTAAGCGTTGCCGCTGCCAGCGCCTGCGCCTGGGTCAGGCCCATATAGCGACAGGCGATGGCCATCATCATCTGCATCGACTCACACCATGCCGTGCCCGGGTTACAATCCGTTGCCAGGGCCAGCGCGCCGCCCGCTGCCAGAATGTCGCCGGCTGGCGTGTATTCCTCGTGGGCCAGGCCGAAGGGCGTACCCGGCAGCCCGACGGCCACCGTCGAGCCCGCGCCTAGCGCCTTAATGTCCGCCTCTGGCGTGTGCACCAGGTGGTCGGCCGACACGGCCCCCAGTTCCACGGCCAGCGCCGTGCCCCCCAGGCCCACAAACTCGTCGGCGTGGATCTTCAATCGGTAACCCAGCGCCTGCGCTCGTTCCAGAATACGCCGACTCTGCTCCAGGTCAAAGACGCCCTCTTCACAAAAGACGTCGCAAAAGAGAGAAACGCCGTGTTCCGCCATCCACTCGGCGCCGGCCGGGAGCATTTCCTCTATTACCATTTCCACGTACGCTTCGGTCTCGCCCTCATACTCGGCCGGCACAGCGTGCGCCGGGAGAAACGTCGGCGTCAACGTCACCGGCTGCCGTCTGTCCAGTTCCAGCATGGCGTCCAGTTGTTTCAATTCCGACGCCGTTTCCAGCCCGTATCCCGTTTTCGTTTCCACGCTGGTCGTCCCATGGGCCAGCATTCGTTGCAGCCGCGGAAGATTATCGTCCACCAACCGTTCAACTGAGGCCTGGCGCGTCTCGCGAACGGTAGACATGATCCCGCCGCCGGCCGCCATAATCTCCATGTAGCTGGCGCCGGCCAGCCGCTGCTCGAACTCCCCGGCGCGGTTGCCTGCCCAGGGGATGTGCGTGTGCGGATCGACGAACCCCGGAATGACACAACGGCCGGTCGCGTCCAACGTCGCCGCCGGCTCATACTTTGCTCGCACTTCCTCCGTTGGCCCGCAGGCCACAATCCGGCCCTCTTTCACGGCTAGAGCCCCGTCCTCGATGGCGCCCACTTCACCCAGGCCTTCGCCGCGTTGTGGCCCGCCGTTTCCAGGCACGATACATAACTGTTTTGCGCCGTATAATAACACGTCAACCTTATCCATTAGAGCCCTATCCTTCTTACCTGCGGTCCGTTTCTGCCATTCACTTTTGCGAACCGCTTTTGCGAACCGCTTCTGCGCTTCGCACGTACACTACACAAATTGTCTGCCTTCGGCGCGGTCGCCCGCAAGGAGACGGCGACGCCCTTAGCCCTCACCGGCCAGCGGCCACTGTTCTTCGCCTTCGCGCACCCACAGGGCCAGGACCAGCACGGCCGCCCACATGATGATCGCTCCCAGGAGCGTGTTGCCGCTCAGGCCGCTCAACTGCCACACCTCCGGCCCGATCAGCGCGCCTAGCATACGCCCGATACTGCTGGCCGCCAGCACGGCCGAGAGTGCGGCGCTCCGCGCTGTCGGTACCACTTCCGTCATCAAAGGAATCCCCCCCACGGCCGTCGTTTCAAAGATGAGAAACACGAGAAATAGTGTGGCCAGCGCCGCCGGCAGGCTCCGGCTGGTATACGGGATAAGGAGATACATGGCGCCGGTGAGAATACCCATCGTGATCACCACCGGCCGTTTTCCAAAACGATCCACCGACCAGCCGGCCAGTAATTCGCCGACGATCTCTGCACTGCCGATGACGCCTGTCGCCAGGCCCAGATTAGTCAGGTTCAGGCCGAAACTCTGTTCCATCCATTCGCCATAGACGATAAAAAGCAATTCGTTGGCCCCTATGATGAGCAGTACGTAGGCGGCGGCCGCCCAGATAACGGGGTGTTGCCGTACGATGCGACCCAGCGAGCGCAAAGAAGCAATCCGCGTTTTGGGAACGCGGCCGGGTGGCATTAGCCACCGCAACAGCACCGCCGCTCCCAATCCCAGCAAGCCAAGCCACAGAAAAGGCGCTTCCCATCCCTGCCGGGTCATGACAATGCCCACGAGGGGCGCGCCGACCAGGAGTGCCCCGGCCCAGGCAAACTCGGTAACCGCCAGCGCTTTTCCTCGCTGCCGGTAGGGCACGACGTCGCCCAGGTAAGACTGCATCGCCGGATCGTAGACGACTTTGGCAAAGCCGGTGAGCACCAGGGTGATACCTAACGGCCAGTAGGCGGGCCAGATGACGACCACGAAAGCCCCGGCGCTGAACAGGATCATCGTGCCGATCATCACTGGTCGTCGGCCGAACCGCTCAGAAAGAGGACTGAAGAGAGGGCTGAAGAGGCCGGCTCCTGCGCGCAGCGCCAGCAAGTGGGCGACAGCGGGCAGAGAGACGCCCAGGCCTCGGGCCAGGGCAGGCAAGAAAGGATACGTCATGCGTAACGCGCTGTTGATCAACAGCCGGCTCCAGGTGAGTGTGGCCAACTGGAGCCCCAGGTGCGGTGCCTCTTTCTCTTTCACGGACCAAAGTGTAACGGAGACGACACCGCGATACAAAAAACTCCGGTTGACACATCGCGAATTGTTAACAGAATTGTAAAGAGACGTTATGGGATCGTTAATCGTGAAAGGGAGAATGTAAGTATACGGTTCCATAATAAGGACTGTCGGCGTTCGCGTCGGCGCGGAGAAGAAAGGCAGGATTGAGTATGTGTGATGGTGAGTGGCAAGTGCTGTCAAGCAAGCCGGTCTTTGACCATCCTTTTTTACAAGTGACTATGGAAGAGGTAAGTCTCCCAGACGGAAAAGTGATCTCTGATTGGCCCATTGTTGACGCTCGCGACTACGTTAACGCCGTAGTCTTTGACGAGCAGGGTCGGGCCCTGATCCTGGATGGTTATAAACACGGCATGCGCCGTTGTGGCTGGCAGGTTGTGGGGGGGTATGTCGAAACTGACGAAAACCCGCTGAGGGCCGTTGAACGTGAGCTTCTCGAAGAAACCGGCTACAAGGCGGAAGAGTGGCGCTATTTAGGTAGTTTTGTCGTCGACCCCAACCGGCGTGTCGGCGTGGGCCACTTCTTCCTTGCCCTGAACGCCAGGGCCGTTTCCGAACCCGCAAACGGGGATCTGGAAGAGAGTACGTTGCGTTTAGTCTCCTTCGACGAGTTGCGTTATGCTCTCGTCGATGGCCGGCTAGGCGTCATCAGTTACGCTCTCAACGTGATGCTGGCCTTTATGGCGTTGGAGAAGATGGGCCGTAACGAAGAAGCTCTGGCCTATCTGCGTTCCCATTCACGCGGGCTCGACGCTTCCGCTTGAACAACGTTATGTCCCAGCTAAGCGACAGCGCCCAACGGGTTCAAGACGTTCTCGATGCGCACGGTATCACCGCCCAGGTGGTAGAACTTCCCGATTCAACGCGCACGGCGCAGGAAGCCGCCCAGGCCATTGGTTGCGACGTGGCGCAGATCGTCAAATCGTTGGTTTTCAAGACGCGCGACGAAGAGCGATCCGTCCTCATCCTCACCAGCGGCAGCAACCGCGTCGACGTGAAGAAGGTCGGCCGGGCCGTGGATGAAACCATCGTCAAGGCGGATGCCGATTTCGTGCGCGACCACACCGGTTTCGTCATCGGTGGCGTTCCCCCTGTGGGGCATCTCGACCCACCTATTACGATTATTGACGAAGATCTGCTCCAGTACGGGGAAATCTGGGCAGCGGCCGGCACCCCCTTTGCCGTCTTCCGCCTCACCCCTGACGAACTGTTAGAGATAGCTCCCGGCCGCGTACTCGACGTCAGCTAACACCCGCCTCGACCGGTGTTTCTGCTTGCTCGCCCTCTTCTTCACTCGCCTTTTCGCTGCTTCCCGCCATCAGCAGACCGAGTCGTTCCCGAGTGGCTTCTTCTGCCGGCATCGTCGCCACGATCTCGCCGTGATAGATGACGGCGATCCGGTCCGAAAGAGCCGTAATCTCGTCTAGCTCGGCCGAAACCAGAAGAACGGCCACCCCCTCATCCCGCTGTTCGATAATACGCCGGTGAATAAACTCAATCGAACCGACGTCGAGACCCCGGGTGGGCTGGTTGGCAATAACCAGCCGCACCGGCCGGCTCAACTCTCTGGCGACGATCACCTTCTGCTGGTTGCCGCCGGATAGCGTGGCTGCTGGCGCAAAGGGGCTGGGCGTGCGCACGTCGAACTCTTCGATCAAATCCACCGCATTCTTCACAATCGGCCGGTTGTTGCGCTGCACGCCGCTGGAAAACGGGCGCCGGTAATAGGTGCACAGCACGAGATTGTCGGCGATGGAGTAGGGGAGCACGAGGCCGTGCTTTTGCCGGTCCTCCGGGATGTGAGCCACGCCATGCTCGATGAGGTAGCGGGGATCGCGGAAGGGCACAGGCTTGCCTTCCAGCAAAATCCGTCCCGACTGCGCCGGCCGCAGCCCCGTCAGCGCTTCTACGAGCTGCGTCTGCCCGTTGCCCTGAACGCCCGCAATGCCCAGCACTTCGCCGGCGCGGACGGTGAAAGAAACGTCACGCACGGCCGGGACGTCCCGTTCGTCCAGCACAGTCAGCTCCTGCACCTCCAGCACGGGGCCCTCGGGCGTGGCTGCCGGCTTTTCGATGCGCAGCAGTACGTCACGGCCGACCATCATCGCCGCCAGATCCCGTTCGTCCACTTTGTCCGGCGTCGTCGTTCCCACCACCTTGCCCCGCCGCATCACCGTAATGCGGTCGGCAATCGCCAGCACCTCCTTCAATTTGTGGGTGATAAAGATGATGGAGACGCCGCGCGCCGTCAACTGGCGCATGATGTCGAACAGCTCCTCCACTTCCTGCGGCGTGAGGACGGCCGTCGGCTCGTCCAGCACCAGGATGCGCGCTTGCCGGTACAGCGCCTTGATAATCTCTACCCGCTGCTGGATACCCACCGGCAGATCCTCAATCACGGCCCTTGGGTCTACTTCCAGCCCAAATTCCTGTGAGAGCTGCCGTATCTCCTGGCGGGCCGAGCGCATGTCCAGCGAAGGCCCTTTCGTCACCTCCGCGCCCAGCACGATATTCTCGGCCACGGTGAAAACGGGCACGAGCATAAAGTGCTGGTGGACCATGCCGACGCCGTGCTTGATGGCGTCGTCCGGATTGTCAATCTGAATGCGCTCGCCGTCGACGTACACTTCCCCTTCGTCCGGTTGGTACAGGCCGTAGATGACGTTCATCAACGTGCTCTTTCCCGCGCCGTTTTCCCCGAGCAGCGCGTGGATCTCTCCCTTACGCAGGGTGAAGTCCACCTGGTCGTTCGCCACGACGCCGGGAAAGCGCTTGGTAATGTTGCGTGCTTCCAGAGCCACATTCTCTTCCATGTCGCTGTTTCTCCGCTTACTCTTTCTCGTAAGGAACGCCATCCGCCGCCGGCGGCCGGGCGCGACCGACAAACCCGGCCAGGACGACGATGGTCAGCACGTACGGCAATGTGCCAATGAACTGGTGGGGAATGTCTACCAGGCCCAGGAACTGAAATTGCGTGTTAAGCGCGTAGGTCACGCCGATCAGCAGCGCCGCTCCCCATGAACCCAGCGGCGTCCACTTCCCGAAAATCATGATCGCCAGCGCCAGAAAGCCCCGCCCGTTCGTCATCGACCGTTCAAACGAGCCCACCGCTTCCAGCGTCAGGAAAGCCCCGGCCAGACCGGCCAGCGCACCGCCCAGGGTCACGTTAATGTAGCGCATTTTGTAGACGTTAATGCCTAACGTGTCCGCTGCGCGCGGGTGCTCGCCCACCGCCCGCGTGCGCAACCCCCAGCGCGTATAAAACAACACGTAATGCGAGATGCCAACCAGGAGCAGCGTCAGATACGTAATCGGCGGATTGTTGAACAAGACCGGCCCGACCAGAGGTAAATCCGCCAGCGGACCCAACGCGATCGGCTGTAACTTGCCCTGCGTCGTCAGGCCCGCCTGGTAGAAGTAGCCCGTCAGGCCGAAAGCCAAAATATTGAGCACAGTCCCGCCGATAATCTGGTCCATCTTGAGCGTCACCGACATGAAAGCCAGGAACAGCCCCATGGCAGCGCCGGCCAGCACGCCGGCCGTCACGGCCACTATCAGGTTGCCCGTGTAGACGTTGGCGAGGAAGCCTATGAAGGCCGCCAGCAACATTTGCCCTTCGATGCCGATGTTGATCACGCCCGCCCGCTCACCGTAGAGGCCGCATAAGGCCCCGAGAACCAGCGGCGTCGACTGGCGTATCGTCGAGGCGAGGACGGCCTGCGTTTGCTGAGCGCTGGCCGTATAAGCCCAGATGATGATTGCCAGCGCCACGACCAGAACGGCCGTCAAGGTGCCGTAGCGCTGTAGAAATGCACGCTCTCTGGGGCGCGTTGCCGCTGCTTCCATTTCCTTATCTCCCACTCCTACCGCTTGCCATCGTTACTGTTGCCCCCAACCCGAGCTCAGGGTGACCTGCTCTTCTTCCACGCCCGGCGCCCGCATGCGCAACAGCCAGCGGATGACCAGGTCCGCCGTGACGAAGAAGAGGAGAATGGCCAGAATCACGTCGATGATCTCAGTTGCCACGTCGGCGCTGAACTGCATCTGGCTGGAGCCGGCGCGCATGGCGCCTACCAGAAGCGCTGCGGGGATGACGCCGAAGGGGTTTGTCCGCCCCAGCAGGGCGATGGTAATACCGTCGAAACCGAGGCCGACGTTGAAGCCCGGCTGGTAACGGCCGATGACACCCTGCGTCTCCACCGCCCCACCCACACCGGCCAGCAGGCCGCTTAAGATCATCGTGAGAATGACCGTCCACGCGACCCGCATGCCCGCATAATCTGCGGCCGATGGGTTGAGCCCCACCGTGCGGATTTCGTATCCCAGCGTCGTGTGCCACAGCAGCCACCAGGCCGCGGCAGCCATAATAAGGGCGATAACAAAACCCAGCGGAATCGGACCCAACGTGGGGATTTCGGCCGACGGCAGTATAGCCGGCGTGCGGGCGACAATGTTGCCGGGAGATGTATCCTTCAGCGGTCCGTCGGCCAGATAGTCGGTCATGTTAATCGCCACGTAATTCAGCATGATGGTCGTAATGACCTCGTGTGCGCCCGTATACGTCTTGAGCGCGCCAGGAATCGCCCCGTAGAGGCCGCCGGCGATGGCGCCACCTAACAGAGCCAGCGGCGCGTGCACGATGGCCGGCAACCCCGTCACCCCGAAGCCAATGGCCGCCGACGTGATCGCGCCGAACAGCAACTGACCCTGGGCGCCGATGTTGAAAAGCCCTGCCTTGAAAGCAAACGCTACCGCCAGCCCACTGAAAATCAGCGGCGTCGCCTTCTCCAACGTTCGCTGGAGAGCCGTTGTGTTGCCAAAGGCGCCAATGATCAGCGCCTCGTAGGCGGCGATCGGCGAGGCGCCCGAGGCGACCAGGATGATTGCGCCAATGAGCAGAGCCAGCGCCACCGCTACCAGAGGAATGCTGGCGCCGCGCCAGAACGTGCGCAGACGGTCGGCCCAGTTACGATTCCCGATGCTCATGCTTTCACCTCAAGAGGGATAGACAAACAATGTGCGACGTACCTCCAGGCACGTCGCACATCAGATACACGACTAAACCGGCAACCTATCGGTTAACCCGGGTTGTAGCCGGTCGAGATGTCACCGGACTCCAGGCCGCTCTTGATTTCGTCCAGCCGGTCCTTGGCGTCCTGGCTGATCTCATCCTCAAAGTCGTGGAACGGAGCCAGACCAACGTCGCCGACGTAATTTCCATTGGGGAAATTGCCGTCATGCGAGGCCCGAATCAGCTCGGCCACGCCCGGCGTGATCAGCTTCATAGCGCTGGTCACCAGGCAGGGATGGGCCTCGGGAACGGTCAGCCATTGGTCGGTGTCCACGCCGATGCAGTAGACGCCCTCGTGGCTTGCCACCTCGATCAGCGCGCCGTTGCCCGTCTTGCCGCCGGCGCCGAAGACGACGTCCGCGCCCTGGTCGATCGCCTGGGCTGCGGTGGAAGCGCCCCACTCAGGATCGGTGAAGGCGACGTCCAGACCGCCCGGATGGTAGGTGGAGATGATCTCCACGTTCTCGTTCACGTAGCGGGCACCCGCTTCATAACCTTCCTTGAAGGCCACGACTGGCGGTACCAGGTCGGTGCCTAACACGGCCGCAATCGTGTTGCTTTCCGTGAGCATGCCGGCCAGCGCACCGGCCATGAAGCCCGACTGATCCTCAGGGAAGATCAGGCCGGCCACGTTCGCCGGTGGCCACTCGCCTTCCCAGCCTTCCGGTGCTTCGGGGGCGACAAACTGATCGACGCCGATAAAGTCCACGTCCGGATACGTCTGCGAAGCCTCCAGCGTCGCCTGTCCCAGCGCGAAACCGACCGTGACGATCACGTCATAGCCGTTGTCGCCGAAGAGGGCGATGTTCGGGCCATAATCGGTGGCGTCTCTCGTCTCGATGTACTCGGTCTGGGCGCCTAGTTCCTCGGCCGCCGCCTGGACGCCTTCCCAGGCAGACTGGTTGAACGATTTGTCGTCGATTTCGCCAACGTCGGTCACGAGGCCGATGCAAAACACCTCTTCGCTGGCGCAATCATCTTCGGCCGCCGCTTCACTTTCTTCTTCTTCTGCGGCAGGCTCTGTTTCCTCTTCCTCTTCAGCGGGCTCCGTCGCCTCTTCTTCGGCTTCCGTTTCGGTGCCGACTTCTGCTCCCGGCTCCGCTTCCGGTTCGTTGCCCACCTGGCCGCCACATGCAACCAGGAGCAACGAAAAGAGAAGCAGGGTCGTGAGTAATACGGTAACTCTACGCATAAGTCTCCTCCTTGCGTATCTTTTCACGTCACATAGATGGCTTCTATGACCACCTACACTTGACCAAATTTGACTCGGGGAAATTATACCTTGAACAAGGGCCGTTGCAAGCACGGCGACCACAACCACTCCGCTCTGGCCGGAAGCTCATCTTCCTCCTATCCGATTTGCGCGGGCGCCAGTTCCACTTCGGCCCGTTCGCGGATGAATGCGTAAACCATCGGCCACACTTTCTTATGAATCGGATCGAACGGCCGCATCAGCTCGTGGCCGGCCCGGGGAAAGAGATGGATCGCCTTGTCCTCGCTGCCCAGCTTTTCGTAGACGGCTTTTGCGCTTCCCGGCCGGACCGCAATATCCTGCTCCCCCTGGAAAATGACCGTCGGCAGCGTCAAATGGGGCCACAGGCGCCGGCCGAGACCGGCCATCTTGCGCATTTCGTCGATGGCGTCCGTTGGCACCCGCGTCGCCCCCGGCAGCCAGGCCTGCACCTCGGGATCCTCCAGGTCAAGGTCAGGGTAGAGGTCCAGGATTCGCTCCCGTGTCAACCGGCGCAGCCGTTTGATGCGCCATGGGTAGAACCAGGGCATCACGTAGCGCAGCGCCCGCAACAGGTGGATCAGGCGACTGGGTACCTTGTACAGTGGCGCCAGCATAACCAACCCCCGGAGGTCGGAATTCTGTGCAGCCAGGTGCGCGCCCAGCACGGTGCCCATTGAGTGGCCCAGAATAAAGACCTCGTCGCACCATTGCCGTATCTCTTGCAGCCCTTCCTCCGCTTCCGCCAGCCAGGCCGTGCGCGGAATCCCCTTCATCTTCTCCGGGAGTTCGCCATGGCCCGGCAGCAGGGGGCAGTGCACGCTCACCCCCCGTTCTCCCAGGTACGTCGCCAGCGGTCGCGAACTCGTGGGGCTGCCCATGAAGCCATGCAAAACGAGACAACCGACCCGGCCGGCGCGAATCGTGTAGGCGCGTCTCTCTTCAGGAACGTGATAGGAGGGGGTAAATGGCATAAAATCGTTTGCGCTCTGGCGTCTGTGCTTTACGATTGGCCCGAGAGAGTATAATCGGGTCGCGACCCTTCGGCAACTTGCCCGGCAACCGGCCGGAAGCGATCCGATCGTTGTGTTAGAATAGTGGCTATGCCCATACAAATCTTACCGGATCAACTGGCTTCACAAATTGCCGCCGGAGAAGTGGTCGAACGGCCGGCGTCCGTCGTCAAAGAACTGGTCGAAAACGCGCTGGATGCCGGCGCTACCACCGTCAACGTCGACGTGCGTAACGGCGGCCGCGACCTGATCCAGGTGGCCGACGACGGCGCCGGCATCCCCGCCTCCGAAGTAGAGACCGCCTTCCTGCGCCACGCAACCTCCAAGCTCGAAGCGGCCGGCGATCTGGCCGCCATTGGCACGTTAGGGTTTCGTGGAGAGGCTCTCGCCGCCATCGCCGCCGTCAGCCGCGTGACCCTCATCACCCGCACCGGCGATCGCCCGGCCGGCACACGCCTGGTGCTGGAAGGGGGCGAAAAACGCAGCCGCGACAAAGTAGGCGCCCCCCAGGGAACCGTCATCGCCGTCGAGAACCTCTTCTACAACGTGCCTGCCCGCCGCAAATTCCTCAAGTCGGTCAACACAGAAAAGCGGCAGATAGACGAGTTCGTTACGCGCTACGCCCTGGCTTACCCGAACGTCCGCTTCCGCCTCACCCACGACGGCCGCGTTTCATTCCAGAGCAACGGCACCGGCAATCTGCGCGACGTGCTTATTTCCGTCTACGGTGTCGACGTGGCCCGCGAGCTGTTGGAGATTGGCGAACACGGCCGCCGGCCCGGGCAGGAGCGATCCATCTCCGTCGACGGCTTCGTCGGCCCGCCCAGCCTCCATCGCTCCAATCGCAACCAGATCGCCCTTTTTGTCAACGGCCGTTGGATCAAAGACAATCGTCTCACGTACGCTGTCATTCAGGCCTACCACACCTTGTTGCCCACCGGTCGCTATCCCATCGCCGTCGTTTTCCTCACCATGCCGCTGGAGCAGGTAGACGTCAACGTCCATCCCGCCAAAACCGAAGTCCGTTTCCGCGACGGCGGCGCTGCCTTCGGCGCCGTCCAGCGAGCTGTACGACAGACGCTGGTTGCCGAAAGCCCCGTCCGCGGCGTGGCAATGGGCGCGTCGCGCCCGTCCACCGCTTCCGGTTGGCGCGGATCGCTGGACGACGGCGCTTTTTCTCGCCAGGAAGGTGATTCCGTCCAGGGCAACCTGGATCTCTCCTGGTCGCCCACACCTCCCGCGGCCGGTGGCCCCTCGGCAGGGGAAGACGTCGAGCGCGACTCAGCCCTCGCCGGTGAGCGATTGCCCATTATGCGCGTCGTCGGTCAGGTAGGCGCGTCCTACATCATCGCCGAAGGGCCGGACGGCGTCTATCTCATCGACCAGCACGCGGCGCACGAGCGCATCCTCTACGAAAAGTTCATGGGGGCGCGCGCGCAGAATGGCGTCGCCTCTCAGGGCTTGGTGACCAGCGCCACCGTCCAACTGACGCCGGATCAGGCAACGTTGCTTGGCGATCACCTGGATCTCTTAAACCGCATCGGTTTTCAGGTAGAAGCCTTCGGCCCCAACGCCTTCGTCGTGCGCGCCGTGCCTGCCCTTTTGTCCCGGTTAGATCCGGCCGCTGCGCTGGTGGCCGTCGTTGAAGATCTGGAAGCGGAGCGCGATCCCTTGCAGGGCGAAATCGAGGCCCAGATTATCTTGCGCGTTTGCAAGACGGCGGCCGTGAAGGCCGGGCAATCCCTTTCGCTCCCCGAGATGGAAGCCATGATCCACCAGCTAGAGGCGTGCCAGAGCCCCCTTACCTGCCCGCACGGCCGCCCGACGCTCATCCACCTGTCGGCAGCCCAACTTGCCAAGCAATTCGGCCGCAGTTGACCTCGGCGCAAAAAAACCGGGTTTCTTCCGATGCTCCCGGCTGAATGGGAGTCACCCGGCAAAGAAACCCGGTTTTTGACCGACGCTTGGCTGCTCAGGATCAATAGAGGAACATCGGCTTACCCAGGACGTGGCGCACTTTCGGCACGTACTCGTCCACGTCGTACAGCTCGTCAACGTCCACTCGCTTCACGCCGCTGGTCACCGTGCTCATCGGGATGTGCTTGTAATTGCCGTCGCGCAGCGTAACCATCCGGCCGCTCGCCTCGCTCTCAATCAGATCCATCGCCATGTTCGCATAGTTGACGGCCACCATCAGGTCCAACGCGTCCGGCGCGCCGGAGCGCATCAGGTAAGCCAGGCGCTGGATAATCATCTTTTCGCCGGTCAAATCCTTGAGCGCTTCGCCCGTGATCTGGCCGATGCCGCCCAATTTGCGGTGGCCGTATGGATCCGTCTCGCCGTATTCGACCACTTTGCCGCCCACCATATGCGCGCCTTCGCTGATCGTGACCATGGCGTAGTTGCTGGGGTTGGCCCGTTTATCTTCCATCACCAGCTCCGCCAGTTTCTCCGGGTCAAACGGCACTTCAGAGATGATGGCCCGGTCCACGCCCGCCAGGTAAGAGCTGATCAGGCTCGTCTCGCCGCTGTTCCGGCCGAAAAGCTCGATGACGGCGATGCGCTCGTGGGATCCCGTGCTCGTCCGCAACTGGTGGATGAACTGCACGCTGCGCGTCACGGCCGTGCTGAACCCGATGCAATAATCGGTGCCGTAGACGTCATTGTCCATCGTCTTCGGAATGGCGATCACCGGAAACCCCTCGCTGTGCAGCCGTTCGCCGTAGCTAAGGGTGTCGTCGCCGCCGATGGGGATCAGCGTCTCAATTCCCAGATACTCCAGATTTTGCAGCACGTGCGGCGTGAAGTCGCGAGGCCGCTCATCCTCCTTCTCCGCTTCCGGATGTTCCGGGTCGCGCAGAAATTCCGGGACGTTTCCGTACTTCACCCGGCTCGGATTGGTTCGGCTGGTGTGCAAGAACGTACCGCCCGTCCGGTCGATGGTGCGCACCACTTTCGGATCCAGCGGCATGACGTTCCGCTCCCGGCTTTCGGGATCGTCCCGGTTCAGCTCCAGAAGTCCTCCCCAGCCCCGCCGGATTCCGATAACCTCATGTCCGTCTTCGGCCGCCCGGTTGACGACGGCCTTTATGCACGCGTTGAGTCCGGGGACGTCGCCGCCTCCGGTCAAAATACCGATCTTCATTTCGCTTAGCTCCTTTCTAATTGACGCCTATAAGCAGCCGCAATCTATCTCGTCGGCGCAAGGTGAATGCCTATATGTACAGCTTGGTAGTAAGATGGGAAACAGTACGGCTTGCGTTGGGATTAGATGCTCTTTGTGAGATGATACCGCTTCGGCCGTCGCTTTACAAGTGGCGTGTGGGGCGGTCGTTTACTTCCGCGCCCCCAAATGTGTTCACTGTCCCGCGACCTCGACGGAGAGAAAGACGGTGTCGCCTTGCCCGTCTTCTCGTGTCAGGCGCGCGCCGCTGTCGGGATCGTAGAGGCCTACGGCGATGCGATAATCGCCGGGCGCCAGATCGGCCGGGATGGCAAGCGTGTGCTCATCCTCCACCACGTCACCGGCCCGCCAGAACGCTGTCGGAAAATATCCGGCAACGGGCGGGCCGTCGGCCACTACTATTTGCTCGCCGGCGGTGTCCAGAAGGTGCACAAACACCTGGTAATTGCGTGAGGGCATGGCTCTTACGCGCCAGTACAACGTCAGACGCAGCGCGCTTCCCGGATGGGCCGGCTGAGGCGTCAGCGAATACCCTAACAGCGTGATGCCGTCGGCGAGCGGTACGTTGGGGCGCACGTCGGGAGCGGGCGCAGCGTTGTCGGACGGCGGAGCCAGGCGGGCAGCTCCTACGGTCAGAAGAGGAAGAGGGTCGCCGGCCGGCCCGGTTGCAGGGAGGTCGGCATCCGCGGCCGGATCGTAGAGGCCTACCCGGATTTGCAGGCGCGCCGGAGCCTCGGCCGTTCGGCTGGCGTATAGATGGTAAACGTCGCGCCAGATCTGCCCCGCTTCCCACTCGCTGGTCGGAATCATGCCGCTGGCAGGGTGGCGGTTTACGCTCCCTACAGATTCCAGTTCTCGCCCCAGCAGGTGGAGACTGCTCAAATAGTCTCTACTCACCGCCGCGGCCACCTGCCAGTATAGCGTCACCTCTACGGGACCGCCCCCTGGCGTTACGCTCTGTTCAGCCGGCAACTGTACTCCGACCAGGTCAATGGCGCCGTCCGGGGCATGAAAGCGAATGGGCCCAAAACGGGCATCTTCGGGAATCTCCGCCAGAGGCTGGGGGCGGGCGTACGCCGGCCGGATCGTAATCCACGGTAAAAGGGCAGCGGCCCCGAAGGCCAGGAGAGGCATCAGCACTAGCGCCAGGCGGCGGCGACCGGCCGGCACCCACTGCAGGAGTCCCTTTGCGCCTGTTATGTAGATCGCGCCCAGGCCGGGGAAGATCAGCCTCCCCTGGAAGGCCGGAGAGATGACGTTCCAGCGCAGTAGCAGGAAGAAGAGCAGTAGCGACCAGGCAACTGCCAGCCACCAGCCCGACGGAAGAGAGCCCGGCGACCGGCGACGACGCCAGAACCAGCGGGTAAAGCCAATCGCTCCTGCCAGCGCAATCACGTTATACACCGTATAGAAAAATGCCGGCGCCGCGATATTGACACCCCCGAATAGCCCCCAAAAACTCCGGTAAAACGTGCCAAACTCCTCAATCCAGCCGGCCAATGCGAGTGCTTCATCCCGCGTTCCCTGGACGGCGATAAAGACGTTCATCGCGGTTGGGTCGCCGTAGAGGCGCCAGTTACGAACAAGCCATGGTGCGGCTAATGCCAGAGCGGGCAGGAGAACTGCTGCGCCGCCAATGAGCAGGTATCCTCTGTCGCCTTGCTTCCATGACAGCCAGGCCAGGGCCAGGCCGCTCAGTAGCAGTAGGCCAGCCAGGCTGAGCTTCGTTAGCAAGCCCAGCCCAAGCAGGAGGCCCAGGAAGGTGTACCGGCGCCACTGCTCGCGCGGATCCGGCCTCTCGCGCCATAATCGAAGAAGCAGGTAGAGGCCGGCGTGCCCCAACAAGATTGCCAGCGAATCGTTGTTCACGGCCGCGTGTACAAAGAGAAACATAGGGGTAAAGGCGGTCAGCGCGGCCGCTAGATGGCCGGTACGGCGGTCGAAGAGAAGCGTTCCCAGCCGGGCCACGACGATAATCGTGCCGGCTCCCAATACGATCGAGGCTAGCCGAATCACATAGATCGCCAGGACGCTACCCTCCCAGGGAAAAGATTCCAGGTCCGGCTGGTGGATGAGCAGATTCTTGTTGCCAACCTGATTCGGGTTCCCGACGAAGGCGTGTCGGTTCAGCCGGTATACTTGTGGCAGATCCCGGGTGTCGATCCAGCTTGTCACGCCGGCCATCAGGAGATAGTAAAGCGGCGGCTGTGCCCCCTCCTGAAGCCAGCGCCCCGGGTCGTCCACCTCCAACACCGGCAGCCGCCCCTCGGTCTGCACATATTGCACGACCGGGTAATGCTTATATTCGTCCGACGCCTCCAGCGGCGGCGTCGCCAGAGCATACGAGATGGCCGCCGTAAAATAAGCCAGCACGATCAACAGCAAACCATTGCGGACCAGGAAGGGCTTCAAACGGTTACCTTCCTTCCGCGGTCGCCCGCCCACTGTCGAGGCAACGCCTTTCGGCCGTTGCACCACAATCCTTGCCACAGCATCAGCGGATTATGATCCCTCCCACGCGGAAGGCCGCAAGCGCCTCCCGTTCGCCCTCGACCGTCACAGGCAACCGCTGTGACGTTTGCGGGTCGTATAGGCCAACGAACACAGCGTAACGTCCGGGAGGCAGGTCGTCGGGAATGGGGAGAGTGTATTCATCCGAGACGATCACCTCGCCGGCCTGCCAGCGGCTGGTGGGATAATCTCCCTGTAGCGGCGGGCTGTCACCTGTCGCCAGCGGAGGCTGTCCTGCCTCTCCCAGGTGGACGAACGTCGTTAAATCGGTTTCGATATCCTGCGTCACGCGCCAGGCCAGCTCCACTACCACTGACTGCCCCGGCTCTGCTTCTTGCGCGCCCAACTGTGCCCTTACCAGGTCAATACCATCCCCTATTTCCGCCAGCGTTGGCCCCGGTGGCGACGGCCAGACGTGCGGCTCGGCTTCCACGAGACCGGCCGTTGCGCGGCCGTCCCCCTGCGCCAGCCTTACCTGAACCGTTACGTTAGTGGGTGTTTCCATACCCTGTGTCAGGCGCACGCCTACCCGATCGGCGACGACGGCGTCTGATGGCCACAAGGTGGCGGGATACAGGCCACGGCCATGATAACCGTGATATTTGCCCACGAGCGTCCCCTCCCGGCCGAACAACTCGATCACCAGCTCTGGCGCTTCCTCTGGCCGTGAATTTCGCCGCCAGTAGAGTGTCGTCCAGGCTACTTCGCCCGGCCGGACAACTCCCGTCTCCCGTGCGTAGGCTACCAACGACAACCCCTGTCCCATCTCCACATCGACCGGAACAGTGCCCGCCGGCAGAGGCTCGTCGTGCAGAAGGGGCGGCCGGGCATAGGCCGAGGGAATGACGGCAACGAGACAGTACACGGCCGTCAGAAAGGCCAGAGCGGGCGCCGCCAGCCGTGCGTGGCGCCCGACGCCGTCCAGGCCATAGGCCAGGCCAAGGGCCAGTGGTAGCAGCGCCGGGAACAGCAATCGCCCCTGGGCGGCCGGCGTCCGCATCATAAAGGTCAGCAACGCCCCGACGACTAGCAAGACCCATCCTCCCAGCCAGATTGTCGCCCCGAAATTGGCCGTCAACCTTCCGTCGCTCCCTCTCTCCGCCCCGCCCGTTTCCTTGTCGGGCTTTCCGGCTGAAGGCGCCTGCAGGTGGCGGGCGCCGATCCCCACCAGCGCCAGCAGGACGATGCCATCCCATAGCCAGTAGACCCAGCCCGGCGCGCGGACGTTGAACCAACCAAAGACGGCGAAGAGAGAATCCCACGCTCCCGGTAGTTCTGCCAGTGCCTGCGCTAGCGTGTACCCTCGGTCTCCGCCTGCCAGCCGCACAAACTGGTTGGCGGCCGTCACGTCTCCATACAGGGTCCAGTTGCGCCAGAGCAACCAGCCGCCAACGGCGAGGGCCGGTGCGAGCACAAAAAAGGCAAAGTGGAGCGAGGCGGACCAGATGGAATCGCCACGCCGGTGAGCGCGCCAGAGCAGAACGCCTGCCGTAAAAGGCAGC
>JAWVYQ010000001.1:0-64620 GCA_033722615.1 Promineifilaceae bacterium (SeqCode) | reverse complement strand
CGAAATTGCCGGTCACCTGACTGCCGAAATATCCTCGCAAATCCACGAAACGGTGGAACGCTACCGGAAAAACGATCGCACCGCCGTTTAAAGGGGGTAGACGGATGACGATGAAAGGGTGTCAAGGAGTGGAACCATGAGTGTTGATAAAAGGATTCAACCGCATCCGGGACAATCGCCGAACAGCGCCGGCAGAGCGTCGCCAAATAAGTACGTCCCCTACAAAAAGGTCAGCGCAGGGACCCTGGCTGGCGCGCTCACCATCATCCTCGTGTGGCTGGTCAACAGCTTTGTGCTGGTGGGCGATCACGCCCTCACCGGCGAAGTGGCCTCCGCGCTGACGACGGTACTGACCTTTGTCGTCAGCTACATGGTGCCAGAGGCATAACACCGCCCGACAGCCCAGCTTATCAGCCGGCTCGCGCCTCGCGATCTGCATCGGCCCCGCCAAAAGCGCCGCCCTGCATCGCCTTGAAGGCCTCCTAAAACAGTGTATACTCCCCGCGATGGTCCTTTGCACCGCCCGCCAGCCGTTGATCGGAGCGCCGGCGGCGACCATACAAAGCATTGGCCGCCAAACAGGACATGGCTAAGAAGCGACCCTACACCACCGAACCCATTCCCCGTATGCGCCGTTTCGCCTTTGACGCCGGCTACCTCGGCCGGCGCCGGCACATCGTTCACGGCCTCATCGAAGTCGACGTTACCGACGCCCGCCGCGCCATCCGCGCATTCGAGCAAGAGACGGGCGAAAAGCTCTCCTTCACCGCCTTCATCATCCACTGCCTCACCGCCGCCATCGAGCAACACCCCCACCTCCACGCCTACCGCGACTGGCGCAACCGGCTCGTCATCTACGACGACGTCAACGTCACCGCCATGTTCGAGATCGAGCACGACGGTCGGAAAATACCGATGCCCCACGTCTTCCGCGCCGCCAACCGCAAATCGCTGAGGGCCCTCCACCGCGAATTGCGCGAGGTGCAGAGCCAGCCCCAGGCCAGCAGTGGATCCCGGTTCATGCGCTCCTTTCTCCTCCTACCCGCCATCCTGCGCCGGGCCTTTTACTGGGTCGTGATGCGTTTCCCCCAGTCATTCCGCGACGTGTCAAGCCCGGTCATGGTCACGGCCGTCGGCATGTTTGGCCAGGGCGGCGGCTGGGCCATTACGATGCCCAACTTCACCCTCAACGTTGCCGTCGGCGGCATCTCGAAGAAGCCAGCCGTGCACCACGGGGAAATCGCCATCCGCGAGATCCTCGACCTCACCGTCAGCATCGACCACGACGTCGTCGACGGCGCCCCGGCCGCCCGCTTCGTGCAGACGTTCAGGAGCCTGCTGGAAGCCGCCCACGGCCTCGACGATCTCATACCGTAAGACATTCTGGCAGTGGCGACAGGATAATGTGCGCTTCCTCACGGATTTGGTAACGGCCGACCCTCTATAGTAGGATCGGAAGCAAGAGTAACCGCTACAGGCCAAGGGCTCCAACGCCCCACCCGCGACAGTCGAATCAGGGTCAGATTTATGAGCGCATGTTGCAGTACCGAGAGGGAACGCCTGGCCATAGCCAACGAGCGACGGCGGCAACTGCTGGCGGATGGCGGGCGCGGGCGTGCCGACGGCGCTCGGCCGGCGCGCCTCGTCGTGGTTATCCTGATCGCCTTCGTAGCGCTGGCCCTTTTTAGCGGGCGTTGTCGCTCCCACCTGACCGGCGCAGCGCGCGACGCCCCTCCGGAGCCGGCCGACCTGGAACAGGCGCTGGCCCAGATGCCCGCCGACGCCGCCCGCTTCGCCTTCACCGACTGGCGGCGCGTGCGTGGCTACCACGGCTTCAAGGGCGACAGCCACCGCACGAGCCGCGACGAACGGGCCGCCTATAGGCTGGACGTGATGAAGATGAGCCACGCGGCCGCCAACCTCAACGTTCGCCGGACTCTCCTCGAAAGGGGCACCAGCCCCAGACGGGAGGTCGTCTACGGCCGGGAATTCACCTTGGAGGAGGCAGCCGTCGACGGCCCAATCCTGCTCTTCCGCCTTGCGCCCACGGCCGCTCTGCGCACGTCCACCGGCTGGCCACGAACGCTGCTGGGATGGGTCCAGGACGGGGACGCCCGCTTCGTCACCTGCAACGATTTCTGACGGCTTGTAATGGCCGAACACAGGTGCCGTGTGACCAAGCAAACTCCAACTCAGAGGAAAACGGACAGCAGCAACGATAACCCAGTCCTGTTCAGACAGGCCTCATGGCCCCCCTACCACCGGTAGCAACGTACGGAAGCGAACGACGACAACCGTCGCCACAGCGCTGTCCGCGCCGCCGTCGTCGTCCCTTACGGTCACCGTGATGTTATAATCGTCATCGGTCGCATATGCGTGGCCGGCCACGATCTGCCCGCCGGCCGCCGTTCCCGAATCGACTGCGCCGTCCCCCCACTCGATTTCGTACGTGTGCGTGTCGGCCGCGCCCGGATCGCTGTACGTCGCCGTGATCGTCGCTGTGCTTTCGATCCGGACCGGATCGCCGGAGACAACCGGTTCGTCGACAGTAGGTGCCACGTTTTCCACCGTTACCTGAGCCGTGCTCACGGCGGTCGCCCCCCACGAATCGGTGATGGTCAACGTCACCGTGAACGTCCCATCGTCGTCACACGTTAGCTCGGCAGCCAGCACTGTCGCGTCGAAGAAGGCGCACAACGCCGAGTCCACCGTCCACCCAATTTGCAGCGGATCGCCGTCCGGGTCGGCGGCCGTTCCGCTCAGAGAGATCGTCGAGCCCTCACCCCCGGCGTAGGAACCACCGGCCTCGGCGGACGGCGCCTCATTCGTCAATTCCACAAACCACAATTCGCGCCCGACCACGCCGTCGTCGGCCGTAAAAATGAGGCCTGTTCCCAGGGCCGTTATCGAATCGGGCAGTGAATCGCCCCCATCGTTAATGTCGGCCACCAGGACCGTCGTCACGCTTGTGCCGTCGCTTTTCCACAGTTCGTTGCCGCTGGTGCCGTCGTCGGCTCGGAAGAAAAGGGTACCACCAACGTCCACCAATTTGCCGGCAAAGGAGCGCTCGCTACCGGGATTGATATCTTCGACCAACACCGTACCGGCCTCTGTACCGTCGCTCTTCCATAGCTCCCGGCCGTGGGCACCGTCGATGGCCGTAAAGTAGAGAATGCCGTTCACCGCTGTGAGGTTGGAAGGAATCGAGCTGCCAGAACCGGGCACAATGTCCCTGACGGGAACGGTCCCTGCCTCTGTGCCGTCGCTCTTCCATAGTTCCGTCCCACCCACGCCGTCGTCGGCGCTAAAAAAGACGTCGGTGCCCACAGACGCGAGCTGGTCCGGACCAAAGGCGGCGGGATCGGGGTGAATATCGGCCACCATCACCGTGCCCGTCATCGTGCCGTCGCTCTTCCATAGTTCGCGGCCGTTCGTTCCATCGTCGGCCGTGAAGTACAGTATCCCATTGAGGTCGATCAGGTCGCGCGGCTCTGAACCGCCGCCGGGATTGATGTCCCGGACACGCACGGTGCCCGTCATCGTGCCGTCGCTCTTCCACAGCTCGACGCCGCTGATCCCGTTGTCGGCGACAAAGAAGAGGCTGCTGCCAGAGACGGTTAGTTGCGAGGGAAAAGAACTGGCCGATCCGCCGTTGATATCCCGGACGCGCACCGTGCCCGTCACCGTGCCATCGCTCTTCCATAGCTCCCGGCCAGTGGTCCCATCGTCAGCCGTGAAGAAGAGCAAATCGCCCACTGCGCGGAAACGGAAAGGTGTGGCGTCGCCCGAGGAGTTGATATCCTTGAACATCATGGTACCGGTATCGGTGCCATCGCTGACCCACAGCTCTTCCCCATTCGTCCCCTCGTTGCCCCGAAAGAAGAGAACGCCGTTGAAGTTGACCAGGTCGCCGGGCGTATAAGGGTCGACGCCCGGCGCTATATCTTTGACGCGCACCGTGCCCGTCATCGTGCCGTCGCTCTTCCACAGTTCTGCGTCCCCATCCCCGTCGGTGGCCACAAAGTATAGCGTGTCGGTGATGATGGTAAAGTAGGTCAGGCCCGAGGCGTGGGCGTCCATGTCCCCGTTTGGATTGATATCCTGGACCAGCGTCGCCTGCCGGTGATCGGCGAAGGCCAGACCGGCCGCCAGCGCCATTAGGGAGAACGCAACGCCTACGACCGCCAATAGCAGCCCGGCTCGATTATTCGCGAATCGTCCCATCACAACCTCCTGTAGGTTAAAGCTCCCCGTCTTGCCAACAAACCAACAAGGAACTCATTTCAAACGAATTGGAGAAAAGAGCGAACACGGAATGTCAGGGAGACGTTTCCGTGCCACTTCTATATGCCTCAGGGGGGTGAAGGTGTGTCCGTGTTCCATCATGAACCCCGCCGGACGGACTCTCAAGCGTCAGTATATCATCCCGCCACCTGACTGAAAATAGTACCGTCCCGGCTCCTTTACGCCAGCCGTCGCCATTGGTAGAATCACCCAATAGACGAGCGTGGTCGGACTTTTCTCGGCCTCCGGCCGCCTGCGGCGCAAACGGGCCGCACGGCGCCCCTCTCCGCGAGCCCGGGCGCCGGCCACAGCAGACAAGGGCGGGAAGCAGGAGATGATATGAGCACACAAAACGCCCCAGAGCGAAAGAAAGTGACGATCCAGGCGCTACAGGCAAAGAAGGAGCAAGGCGAGCCTGTGACGATGCTCACAGCTTACGACTACGCCGGCGCCGCCCTGGTAGACGGCGCCGGCATCGACGCCATTCTCGTGGGCGACAGCCTGGCGATGGTCGTACTCGGCCTGGAAAGCACCGTCTCCATCACGATGGAAGAAATGCTCCACCACTGCCGGGCGGTTGCCCGGGGTGCCGAACACGCCTTCCTCATCGGCGACATGCCCTTCATGAGCTACCAGGCCAGCGTAGAAGAGGCCGTGCGCAACGCCGGCCGTTTCCTGAAAGAAGCCGGGATGGAAGCCGTCAAGCTGGAAGGCGGCCGGGCCATGGCCGAGACGGTGAGGGCCATCACCCAGGTGGGCATCCCCGTCATGGGTCACATTGGTCTGACGCCACAAACGCTCTCCGCCCTCGGCGGCTACCGCGTCCAGGGCAAGACGGCGGCCGCCGCTTACGGGCTGGTACAAGACGCCCTGGCCCTGGAAGAAGCCGGCTGCTTCAGCATCGTGCTGGAAGCGATCCCCGCACCCATCGCCGCTGCCATCAGTGAGCGCCTGACTATCCCCACCGTCGGCATCGGCGCCGGCCGGGGTTGTGACGGCCAGGTCCTCGTCTTCCACGACATGCTCGGCCTCTTTTCCCGCTTCCAACCGCGCTTCGTCAAGCAGTACACGAACGCCGGCCAGCAGATTGCCAACGCCCTCGAAGCCTTCCGCGAAGAGGTCGTCGCCGGCGTTTTCCCCGACGAGGAGCACACTTACGAAATAAGCGACGAAGCTCTGGCCGAATTCGACGCGCTATTGGAGGCCGAAGAGGGATGAAAGCCCCTGAACGCCTGGAAGGCTTATCATCACCCCGGCGCACGCAGAACGCTCTGGCAGGACCTCCGGGAGGCGTATGCCCATGATCGGCATCATCGGTAGCGGAGCGCTCGCCACGCTCTTCGCCGCGCGTCTCGACGGCCACGCCGAGGTAGTCGTGATCGGCTCCTGGAAGCCGCAACTGGCAGCCCTACGCCAGGGGCTCACGCTGATCCACCTGGACGGTCGTCAGACCGAACACCAGGTCGCAGTCACGGCCGACCCTGCGGCGGCCGGCCCGGTAGACGCCGCCCTCGTCCTAGTCAAGAGCTACCAGACGCCGCAGGCAGTGGCCCGCGCCCAGGCCGCCCTCTCCGCCAATGGCGTCGCCGTGACGCTGCAAAACGGCGCCGGCAATCTGGAGCAGTTGCAGGCCGCCCTCGGACGACGGGCAACGTTAGGCGTCACCTCCCTCGGGGCGACGTTGGAACGGCCCGGCGTCGTGCGCCACGCCGGCGAAGGCCCCATCCATCTGGCGCCCCCGGACCTGGCTGCGGGCGATCCCGCGCAAAACGCGGCGCAGAAAGCGTTCGGCGATCTCGTCGCCGCGCTGCGGGCGGCCGGCTTCGACGTGCAACTGACGGAGGACGTGGCCGGCCTCGTCTGGGGCAAGCTCGCCGTGAACGCCGGCATCAACCCGCTGACCGCCCTCCTGGCCGTGCCCAACGGCTTCCTCGCCGAGCATCGGGCCTGCCGCCGGCTGATGGAGGCAGCAGCGCGTGAGGTGGGCGCCGTCGCCGCTGCCCAGGGCATCGTCCTGCCCACCGGCGACCCGGCCGCAGCCGCCCTCGACGTCGCCCGGCGCACGGCCGCCAACCGCAGCTCGATGCTCCAGGACCGCATGCAGGGACGGCCGACGGAGATAGACGCCATTTGCGGAGCGGTGGTCGCGGCCGGGGAGCGTCACGGCGTACCCACACCAATTAACCACCTCTTCCTGCGCTGGATGGCCGCCCGGTCCAACAGCTGACACCGGAGATAATCGGGACACCACAAACCCGGCTTTGTTTTTGATGGACTGAGAATCCGTTAAAATCCTACGAAGTTACAGAGAAAAAAGCGACTCTGTGAAAGCAGGCAAATTCCATGATAGTAACTGAAAGGGTCGACGAAGTGCGCCGGGCGCGCTGGCAAGATCCCACTCTTTCCTGGGGGCTGGTTCCCACGATGGGTTATCTGCATGAGGGCCACCTTTCCCTGGTGCGCGCCGCCCGGCCGGAGAACGAGCGGGTCGCAGCCAGCATCTACGTCAATCCTACCCAGTTTGCGCCAGACGAGGACCTGGAAAGCTACCCCCGCGATCTGGAGCGGGACCTGGCCCTGCTCCAGGCGGAAGGCGTCGACCTCGTCTTCACCCCCTCTGACGACGTCATGTACCCGGCCGGCTTCCAGACCTACGTCAGCGTCGAAGAGGTGACCCAGGTATTGGAGGGGGCTAGCCGGCCGACCCACTTCCGCGGTGTAACCACCATCGTCGCCAAGTTGTTCAACGTCATCCGGCCGACGCGCGCCTACTTCGGCCAGAAGGATTACCAGCAGACCGTCGTCCTGCGGCGCATGGTCCAGGACCTGAATTTCGACGTCGACCTCGTCGTCTGCCCCATCGTGCGCGAGGCGGACGGCCTGGCCATGAGCAGCCGCAACGAATACCTGACCGCACCCCAGCGAGAAGCGGCCAACGTGCTCTACCGGGCCCTCACGGCCGGGGCCGGGCTGCTGGACGCGGGAGAGCGGGACGCGGCCGCCGTGCGCAACCACATGCAACAAATGATCGCCGCCGAACCGCTGGCCACGGCCGACTACGTCAGCGTCGCCCACCCAGACACCCTGGAGGAGCTGGAACAGATCACAGAGCGCGCGGTCCTTTCTATGGCCGTCTTCGTGGGGAAGACGCGGCTCATCGACAATGTGTTGTGGAACGCGAATGAGACCGGCGACGTAAATGTTTAGCATTAGGATATTGGCAGTCGCCCTCGCGGGAGCAATTGGGCATTAGGAAATCCGATACTATAATCAGACACGTACTGCACGACCATTAACGAAAGTGACCGAACCCCAGCATTTCGTAGGGGAAAAACCTCTTGGGGGAAAAACCTCTTGTCTAAAAAACTCGAGCGAGACCTTGGCCTGTACGCTGTTATCACTATCAGCCTTGGCGCCATGATCGGCAGCGGCATCTTCGTCCTGCCGGGTATCGCCAGCACCATCGCCGGCCCGGCCGTCATCCTTGCCTACCTCCTCGCCGGCTTCATCGTCCTTCCGGCTGCCCTCAGCAAGGCAGAGATGGCCACTGCCATGCCCGAATCCGGCGGCACCTACCTCTATATTGACCGCGCCATGGGACCCAGGTTAGGCACCATCGCCGGCATTGGTGCCTGGTTCTCCCTCGTCTTCAAAAGCGCTTTTGCCCTCGTCGGCCTGGGCGCCTACCTTCTCCTCTTCACCGACAGCATCCCAACGAAAGGCGTCGCCCTCCTCCTCGCCCTGCTCCTCATCGGCGTCAACGTCCTCGGCGTCAAGCAAACGGGGCGCCTACAAAGCATTATCGTATCGGCCGTTCTCCTTGTCCTCATCTTCTTCGTGGCCGACGGCCTCACCTACGTCGAGCAAGACCATTATCATCCTTTCTTCGACCTGGGGTTGGACGGCCTGCTGGCAGCCACTGGTTTCGTTTTTGTCTCCTACGCCGGCGTTACCAAGATCGCCAGCGTCGCCGAAGAAGTCGAGAATCCCGGCCGCAACATCCCCATCGGCATTCTGGCTTCAGTCGTCGTCATGATGCTCGTTTACACACTCATCGTCTTCGTCATCGTCGGCGTTAACCCTGTCGGCGAGTTGGGGAAAACGCTGACGCCGATGGCCGATAGCGCCCAACAATTCCTGGGCACGGTCGGCCTCATCCTCATTGTGATCACGGCCGTCCTCGCGCTGACCAGCATGGCCAACGCCGGCATTCTCTCCTCTTCCCGCTATCCCTTCGCCATGAGCCGCAACAGGCTGGCTCCGCCCATATTGCAGAGCATCAACAGTCGCTTCCGGACACCCATCCCCTCCATCCTGGCTACCGGCCTTCCCATCCTCTTCCTCATCGCTTTTATCCCTGTTCAGGACTTGGCCAAGTTGGCCAGCGCTTTTCAGATCCTCGTCTTTTCGATGATCAACGTGGCCCTCATCGCCTTTCGCGAGAGCGAGCGCATTGAGTACAAGCCCGTATTTCGCTCGCCGGGGTATCCATGGGTGCAACTGGCCGGCGTCGCCGGCGGCGTCGTCCTCCTCCTCTTCATGGGAACTGTACCGCTGGTTGGCGCGGTGGGCATCATCCTCGCCGGCGTCCTCTGGTACCGCTTTTACGGCCAGGAGCGGGCCAGCCGGGAAGGTGCAGCGCTGGATGCCGCCCGCGGCCGCACCGAAAAACGGACCATCGAAGAGACCCGCGTCGCCGTCGGCGCCTACCGCATCCTAATTCCCATTCGCCGGGCCACCAAGGTTGAAGAGATAGAAACGCTGCTGCACGTTGCGGCCGACGTCATCCGCGGGCGCGGCGGCCAGATCCAGGTTATTCAGTTCGAGCAGGTGCCCGACCAGATGAGCCTCAGGGCAGCGGCCGAATCCGAGCGCCCGGAAGACGTTGCCTTTGAGAGGAGCGTGAATCAGCTGGCCGATGAACTGGGCGTTCCTGTCCAGGTCGGCGAGATCGTCAGCCACGACACCCCCCGCGCCATCTGCAATTTCGTAGAACACGAGAACAACAATCTCGTCCTGACCGAGGTCGGGGACGAGACACGCCGCATCTGGCCCTTCGGCGACGATGTTGAATGGCTGATGGACCACGTCCCGTGCGACAGTCTCATTATGAAAAACAGGGGCCTGACCGAGATCGACAACATCGTCGTCATTTCCAATCGCGGGCCCATTGACCCGCTGAAAGTCGTCGTGGCCAACGCCATCGCCGCCCACGATCGGGCCTCCATCCAGTTCGTGCAAGCTGTAGGCGAAGGCGCGTCTGACGCTCAGATAGCGTCCATTCGAGCCTACCACGAGCAGCTCGACGAGCTTTGCGCCGTGCCTACGGAAAGCCGCGTCGTGCGTGTGGATAGTAGCAACGGGCCCTCACAAGACCTCTTTGCCGACGCAGACCTCATCGTGATGAATGCCTCCCAACACCGCTTCTTCCACCGCGGCACCTTTGGCGAACTCGAAGATTGGATAACAGAAAGGGCCGACTGCACCGTGATTCTCGTCCACTCCCACCGCTCTCCCCGCCACACATTCCTGCATAACGTCGTTCAGCGCTTCATCTATGAGTAGAGGCCCTGGTCCGCCGCCGAAATCTATACAAAATACGTCCGGAAACGCTATTATACCCGATTGTGTAAAGTATTCCTTAAGCTCATAACCCGAATTTCAGTAAGGATTTGCATTCTTCCTCAATACATGGTATTCTATCATTGCTCCCCGCCCAGAGGTGGCACGGACAGCCCCCCGCTGTACCGGCCACCTCACTTTTTTATGGTGTGCACCCCTTAGCCAGGTCGCGTTTTCCCCATCCCCGGCCAACACACCTGACAGAGTTCTAACCTATCCATTTTCCGTAATCTGGTTCATTTAGCGGTGCAGGGCAACCCCTGCGGCCGCGCCGAGTAAAGGTTAGCGTCAAAGATCGGTGGTGAGCAATCGCTCAAGCTGCCTCATTTACCATGGCCCAACACCAACTGCGCCCGCCACTAGCGTAGCGCCCCAGAAAAAGGAAGGCCGGCCCGCCACGCTGTATAGTCCGCGTAGCGCGGCGGCCGTTCCCCGTGTAATTGCGCGCGCACGAGCGAAGCGAATGGAGACCGTCGGCGCCGATCAAGAGGTCGGTCCGTCCCTGCCCGCCGTCCGCAAGGGCGGAAGCCTGCGGACAGGAGAGCCCTTTGCTTTTGCGGGGGAGGTACCCTACATTACGGGCAGAATCGTCCCCGGTGGCCGGCGCTTTTGGCCGGCCACTTGCAACGAGAGGCGCATGTTGTGAACGAACAGCAAGAACGGTTGCGGCGGGCAGCTGACCGCCTGCAAACGCAGGTAACCATTCTGGGGAGCTTTGTCGGCATTATCTGGGTCCTGGAACTGGCCGACGTCTTCCTTCTGGGCCAAGCGCTCAACGCCTACGGCGTTATCCCCCGACAGCCCATCGGTCTACGCGGGATTTTAATGATGCCCCTGCTGCACGGCGGTCTGGCCCACGTTGCCGCTAACACCCTCCCCTTTATCGTCCTCGGCTGGCTGGTAATGCTGCGGCGGGTGGCCGACTTCATCGCCGTCACGATCACGACAATGCTCGTGACCGGCGTCGGTCTGTGGTTCTTCGGCGCCGGCCGCTCTGTCTACATCGGCGCCAGCGGCCTCATCTTCGGTTACTTCGGCTTTCTGCTCTGGCGCGGATATTATGAACGGAGCGGATACGCCGTGCTCGTCGCCGTTTTTGTAGCCATTTTCTACGGCGGCCTGATCTGGGGTATCTTCCCTCAGCAACCGGGCGTCTCCTGGGAAGCCCACCTCCTGGGCCTGTTGGGCGGCGTCATGGCAGCTCGCATGCTTTCGACCTGAATAGCACCAGAGGAGCCACGACACTTGAGGCTTTCTGACCTTCAACTGTCCCGTCAGTGACATCTGTCCCGGCAATCAGTGGCATTTGTCATATTGCCTGACGCGCCGCTTCCGGTATAGTCATATGTGACTGGATACATTTAAATAGAATTGCATAACCTTACTTAGATTTTTCTGCTCGCCTGGTCCGGCAAACGCACTATTTCTGGTCATTTCTCACTTTCCGGTCAAGTGCGTAAGTGGATACAACTTCTAGGAAAAGGCACACATGATAAAAGACGACGCCACCGCTTATCCGCCTCCTCGCCTCATCTTCTGGGAAACCACGGCCGGGTGTAACCTGAACTGCATCCACTGTCGGCGCATAACGATTGCCGACCAGTTGTTGCCGCACGATCTGACGACGGCCGAATCGCTGGAGATGGTCGAGCAGATCGCGTCATTCGCCCGTCCCATTCTTGTGCTTTCCGGCGGCGAACCGCTTTTCCGCGGAGATATTTTCGAGATCGCCCGCCACGCGACCGACCTGGACATCATCGTGGCCCTGGCCACAAACGGCACGATGATCGACGCGGGCGTCGCGAAAAAGATTAAAGCAGCTGGCATTCGACGCGTTAGCGTCAGCTTCGACGGGGCCGACGCCGCCACCCACGACATATTCCGCGGGCGCGGCGCCTTTGACCAGGCCGTGAAGGGCATCACAGCGCTGCGCGAGGAGGGCGTTCCCTTCCAGATCAATACGACGGTAGCCCGTCACAACGTCCATCAGATGCCGGAAACGCTCGCGTTGGCCAAGTCGCTGGGCGCCGTGGCCCTGCACCTCTTCCTGCTAGTGCCGGTCGGGTGCGGCGTGGAGATCGCAGACGACCAGCAAATTTCGCCGGCCGAATATGAAGACGTACTCAACTGGATGTACGACGCCGAGATGGAAGGAGAGATCGAACTTAAAGCGACGTGTGCCCCCCACTACTTCCGCATCGTGCGCCAGCGGCAGGCCGAGGAGCGACGACAGGGCATCATTCGCCAGGGGCCACAGAGCATGCGCCGGCAACGCCACGCGGGCGGCCACCCGCACGGCGGCGACGGCGCGCACCGGGGCCATCCCGGCGGCAGCACGGCCATGAACGCGATGACCAAGGGCTGCCTGGCAGGAACGGGCGTGACCTTTATCAGCCACCGGGGAGAAGTATTCCCCTGCGGTTATCTGCCACTTGAAGCGGGCAACGTGCGCCGCCAGCCGTTACAGGAGATCTGGGAAGAGTCGCCGCTATTCGCCGAACTGCGCGATCCCGATCTATTGGGCGGCAAGTGCGGGGCCTGCGAGTTCAAACGGGTTTGTAGCGGCTGCCGGGCCCGTGCTTACGGCATGACGGGCGACTATCTGGGTGAAGAGCCTTTCTGCACCTACCAACCACGCTCGCTGCGGGAGGAAGCGGCGGCCGTATGACGGAAAGGAAGCAATTCCGCGTGGCCATCGTTGGCGGCGGCATCGCGGGCCTCAGTGCCGCCTACACCCTGCAACAGCAACAGGTATCCCTGGAGGACGTCGAGCTCACCTATACCCTGCTCGAGCGCTCCGGCCGCTGGGGAGGGAAGATCAAGACGGAGAGTGTGGACGTGGTCGACGACGGACCGTTCATCGTCGAGGGTGGCCCCGATTCTTTCATCACCCAGAAACCTTGGGCCCTGCAACTGGCGCGGGAGCTAGGGATGGAGGACCGGTTCCTGCCCACCAACGATGAGCAACGAAAAGTGTTCGTCCTGAACAACGGCAAGCCCACTCCCCTTCCCGACGGCGTGTTGCTTATCGTGCCCACCAAATTCCTGCCCTTTGCCCTCTCCCCGCTCATTTCCCCGCTTGGGAAACTGCGCATGGGCATGGACCTATTCATCCCTCCCAAAAAAGATGAAGAGGATGAAACGCTGGCCGATTTCATTACGCGCCGCTTGGGCGAAGAGGCGCTAGACAAGATCGCCGAGCCGCTAATGTCCGGCATCTACAATGCGGAAGCCGAGAAGCAAAGCCTGATGGCCACATTTCCGCGCTTCCGCCGGATCGAAGCCGAGCATGGGAGCCTGATCAAGGGAATGCTAGCCGCCCGCCGCGCGCGGGCGTCGCGACCGCAACCCTCCTCAAACGGCCGCCAGGCGCCGTCCATGTTCATCTCCTTCAAGGATGGCATGGAGGAACTGGTCGAAGAACTGCGCAGTCGCCTCAGCGGCGATTGCCGACTGGAAACGACGGTGAAGGGGCTGATCAGAGAGGAAGGGAGATACACCCTGGCGCTGAGCGATGGCGACACGCTGACGGCCGACGCCGTTATTCTGGCCGTGCCCGCTCACGTCGCCGCGCAGTTGGTCGGAGACGTCGCCCCAGACGCGGCGCGCGGCCTGCGTCGCATCCGTTACGTGAGCACGGGCACGATTTCTCTGGCCTATCGCGCCGAAGAAGTCAACCAGCCGCTGGACGGCTTTGGCCTGGTCATCCCGCGCAGCGAGCGTCGACCGATCAACGCCCTCACCATTACCTCGACAAAGTTCGATCGGCGAGCGCCGGACGGCTACGTGCTGCTGCGGGCCTTTTTCGGGGGCTCGCGTACCCCGCAGATGATGAAAGTGGGCGACGAAGAGCTGGTGACCGTCGTCCGCAGCGAATTGAAGGCCCTGCTGGGCATCGACGCGCGGCCCATTTTCCACCGCATCTACCGCTGGCCCCGCGCCAACCCCCAGTACGACGTCGGCCATCTGGAACGGGTAGAAGCGATTGAAGCCGCCCTTCCCCAACACGTCTACGTCACCGGCAGTCCCTACCGCGGTGTCGGCATCCCGGATTGTGTGCACCAGGCGCAACAAACAGTAGATGAACTGGTAGACGGTATCGCTTGACAGGTCGCGACGAAAAGCTATAATTTTCACAAGTGCATAGTTTTACTTAGATTTATGCAGCTTTAGACAGATTCTCGCATGCCAGAAAAGTTGCAACAGATGGAAGAATGGCTACCCTTGAGTAAGGCGGCCGAGCGCCTGAACGTCCACCCGACGACGCTACGTCGGTGGGCCGACAACGGCGAGATTCCCGTCATGCTCACACCCGGCGGCCACCGTCGCTTTGCCGCTGCCGATCTGATGATGTTTGCCGAGGAGCGGCATGGGCTACAAAATACGGACGACCTGGAACAGATTTGGGCCAACGAGGCGTTGTCCCAGACGCGCCAGGAGATCACCGTTCACCAGGACACGAAGTGGCTGGCCAACTTCGACGAGGAAGGGCGAGCGCGCCATCGACGGCTCGGCCAGCAACTGATGGGGCTGACGATGCGTTTCCTGGCCGGCGAAGAAGATGATGACCAGCTGCTGGAGCAAGCCAGACAGATCGGCCAAGAGTACGCCACGATCGCCCTGGAGACCGACCTCCGCCTGACCGACGCGCTGCGAGCGGCCATCTTCTTCCGCGACACGCTGGTAGAAACAGCCCTTCATTTGCCGGAAAATGCTCACGTCCGGCCTGAAGCCAGCATGCAATTATTGCGACGAATCAACACCCTCTTGAATGCAGTCCACCTCTCCATTGCCGAGGAATACGATGCACCTGACAAAGATAGTCTGTCTCGGTCTTAGTCATAACACTGCGCCCGTCGCGCTACGCGAGCGAATCAGTTGCGCCCTGCCCGAAGAGCATGGCCTGCTAGATTTGGTTCAAGATGGCTCCGGCCATTTCGACGCTCTCGCCGAGATTGCCCTCGTCTCCACGTGCAACCGCATCGAACTGTACGCCGTCGTGGACGCGCCGGCCACCAACGCCCGGCAATTGCTCGTCGACTATCTGGCTTCGATCCATCCTGTAGCCCCAGATTCTTTCGACGACTACCTCTATTTCTACCGGGGTCGAAAGGTCATTAAGCATCTGGCGCGGGTGGCGGCCGGTCTCGACTCCCTCGTCCTCGGCGAACCCCAGATTCTGGGTCAGGTGAACGACGCTTACATGAAGGCGGTGGAGGCACACACCATCGGGCCCGTCCTCAGCGCCCTGTTTCGCAGCGCCATTCGCACCGGCAAGAGAGCGCGAACGGAGACGGCCATCAGCAGCAACCCCGCCAGCGTTAGTTCGGTAGCCATTACGATGGCCCAGCAATACGCGGGCAACCTGGAAGGCCAGGAGGTACTCATCGTCGGACTTGGAGAGATGGGGCAACTGGCCCTGAACGCGTTACGCAAACGGAAGATCGACAACATTGCACTGGCCAACCGCTCGCGCGAGCGGGCTGAGAAGCTCGCAGCCAGGTGGAACGGTCGCACGTACGGATTGAATCAGTTGCCACAGGCGCTGGCCGCGGCCGACACCGTCATCTGCGCCACCGCCGCACCGCACACCGTCATCGACGCCGCCACGGTGCAGACGGCGATGGCGCAACGCAACGGGCGGCCGCTGGTAATCATCGATATCGCCGTACCCCGCGACGTCGAGCCTGACGTGAGCAACGTGCCCGGCGTCCACCTGTTCGACATCGACGAACTCCAGGAAAACCTGGACGAGGCGCTGGCCGCCCGCCAACAAGAAATCCCCCGGGTGGAAGCGATCATTGCCGAGGAAATCAAGTCGCTCGAAGCAGAGATACGCGCCCTGACCATTAAGCCCGTGATCGTTGACCTGCGCCAGAAGGCAGAGGCCATCCGCCAGCGAGAACTGGAGCGCACGCTGCGCTTCCTCGGGGACGACGTCGATGCGGAGACGGTGAAGCACGTCCAACATCTATCGCGTTCCCTCGTCAACAAACTTCTACACGAGCCCACAAACCGTCTCCGCGAAAAGGCCACCAATGGCCAGGCAACCGATTACGAGGCCACCGTCCGCGATCTGTTCGACCTCAACCCACCTACCAAAGATTGAAAGAGAGCCACCTCCGGAAGCTCGACCACTCCTCCCGGAGGTGACCTGATACCGAAGGCTAATTGCGGATGAACGATTCCCCTGACCGAATCCTGAAAGTCGGCACGCGCACCTCCCGGTTGGCGCGCTGGCAGGCGGAGCGCGTGGTTCAACTGTTGCAGGACGCCTGGCCTGATTTGAAGTGTGAGCTCCGGCCGTTCGTCACCAAGGGGGACAAAACCCTTGATAAGCCGCTGCCCGAAATTGGGGGTAAGGGGCTTTTCACGGCCGAGCTTGAGCGGGCCTTACGGAAGGGCGAGATCGACGTCGCCGTTCATTCCCTCAAAGATTTGCCGGTGGAGGAAGCGCCCGGACTCATAATAGGCGCCATCACCGACCGGGCCAACGCCCAGGACGGCCTGGTGGCCCGTCACGGGCATACGCTCTCCACACTGCCGGCCGGCAGCGTCGTGGGCACGAGCAGCCTGCGCCGCCAGGCCCAGTTGCTGGCCCAACGCCCCGACCTGCAAGTTAGGTCAATCCGGGGCAACGTCGGCACGCGCGTGCGCAAGGCGCTGGAGGGGGAATATGACGCGGCCGTACTGGCAGCGGCCGGCCTGGAGCGGTTGGACTTGACGGACGTAGTCAGCGAGTGGCTGCCGCCAACCGTGATGTTACCGGCGCCGGGACAGGCAGCGCTGGCCGTTCAATGTCGCGCCGGCGACGAACGCGTACTGGAGCTGCTGGCGGCCATCGAAAGCGAGGGGGCCCGGCGCACGACGGCTGCCGAGCGCCGCTTCTTACAGGCGCTGGGCGGTGGCTGTTCCGCTCCCATCGCCGCTTATGCCACGGTGGAGGCCGCCGGCCGCCTACGCCTACGAGGATTGATCGCCACACCGGACGGACAGCGCGTGATCAAGGTGGAGAGCGAGAGCGAGGGAGCAGACCTGGAGGCTGCCCTGGCGCTAGGAGAGCGCCTCGCACACGAGGCGACAGCGCAAGGCGCGACGGCCATTCTCGCGGCTCTCGAGCCAGACGTCTCGGTGGTCAAAAAGGCGCCGAAGCCGCTGGCCGGGCAACGCATCGTCGTCACTCGCCCGCCACACCAGGCGCCAGAACTGGCGGAACGCCTGCAGAAATTGGGGGCCACACCCATTCTGTTTCCCACCATTCAGATCCGGCCGATGGAAGATAGCAGCAAGCTGGACGAGGCCATCGGCGACCTCGGCCGCTACGATTGGGTTATTTTCACCAGCGTCAACGGCGTGGCCATCTTCTTTGAGCGGGTGGAAGCGTTAGGGCTTGACAACTCCCTTTTCGACGGCGTGCGCGTGGCGGCCATCGGCCCGGCGACGGGCGACGCCCTGGCCGAAGAGGGCGTGGCGCCGGACTACATCCCGGAAGAGTTTGTAGCCGAGCGTATTGCCGAGGGGTTGGGCGACGTCTCCGGCCTCTCCATTTTATTACCGCGGGCGGCCATCGCGCGCGAGACGTTGCGCCAGATGCTGGCAGCACAAGGCGCGGCCGTGGACGAGATCCCCACGTATCGCACCCTGCCAGCAACGCCGAGTAGTGGGGCCCTTGCCGCGCTAGAGAACGTGGATATTATCACTTTTACCAGTTCGTCGACGGTCCGCAATTTCATAGATTTGGTGGGCGGCCGCCAGGAGGCGTTGCGCTTACTACAGGACGCTACAGTGGCCTGTATTGGTCCCATCACGGCCGGAACGGTGGAAGAGGAGCTTTCGCTGCGGCCGGGCATCGTCGCCGACGAGTACACGATGGATGGTCTGGTAACGGCCATCGCCGGCCGCGAAGCAGAGGACGGATAAAGGATGAAGCAAACGACGAAAGAAGCAGCACCGGATACCGACACAAGACAACGCCGCACCACAGGCTTTCCTACAGTGCGGCCGCGACGGCTGCGCGCTTCGCCCGCGCTGCGGGCCATGGTCCGCGAGACAGACCTGACGCCCGACGACCTGATTTACCCGCTATTCGTGACGCACGGTGAGGGGGTGCGCAGCCCCATCCCCTCCATGCCCGGCATTCATCAATTGTCCGTGGACGAGGTGGTGCCCGAAGCAGAGCGGGCGGCCGGACTGGGCGTTCCCGCGCTCATTTTCTTCGGCATCCCGGCCGAAAAGGATCCGGTCGGCCTGGAGAACTTTGACCCCGACGGCATCGTTCCCCGCGCCATCCGGGCAGTCAAAGACGCTTTGCCCGAGATCGTCGTCATCACCGACGTCTGTCTCTGTGAATACACCGATCATGGCCATTGTGGCCTGCTGAACCGGGGCAACGGCCGGCGGCCGCAACCGCACCAGGAAGAGGGATACGTGCTGAACGACGAAACGTTACCCATCCTGGGCAAGGTGGCCGTGGCCCACGCGGATGCGGGCGCCGACGTCGTCGCTCCCAGCGGCATGATGGACGGCATGGTCGGGGCCATTCGCCGGACGTTGGACGACAACGATTTCAGCCACATCCCAATCATGAGTTACGCCGTGAAATATGCGTCGGGTTTTTACGGGCCGTTTCGGGACGCGGCCGAGGGTGCGCCGAAGTTTGGAGATCGGACCACACACCAGATGGACCCCGCTAACGCCCGCGAGGCGCTGCGCGAGGCAGCGCTGGACGTCGAGGAAGGAGCCGACTTCCTGATAGTCAAGCCCGCACTGCCTTACCTGGACGTCATCCGGCGCGTGCGTGAGGCGTTTCCCGAGCTGCCGCTGGCCGCATACAACGTCAGCGGCGAGTACGCCATGATTAAAGCGGCCGCCGCCAACGGGTGGTTGGACGAGGAGCGGGTGGTGCTGGAAACCTTGCTGGGCATCAAGCGCGCCGGGGCCGACCTGGTCATTACCTATCACGCGCTGGACGCCGCGCGCTGGCTCCAGGAAGCGTAACGCCAACTTACCGGCAACCCACCCATAGACAGAGAGTTATACGAGGTAGAGGAGATATGACTTTAGACATTCAGAGGCGCGAAGAAGACGGCGTTGACATACGCGAAAAAGGGCGCAGCGAGCAAGGGGAAGTCATTTCCGCAGATCGGCGCCTGTTCATGCAGTTGCTGGCCTACGGCGATTGCCACGATTCGGGACCGCTGATCGAGGCACTGAAACAGGCCGACATATCCGGCGTTCTCTACGAGGACATTAACGACCCGCAGGGCGTGGCGCTGCTGACTTTTAGCGAAAACCCTGACTATTTCATGGACGACGTGCGCCGCTTCCTAAACCGGGCGCCGTTCAGCCAATTGTCGCCCAAACCGGAGTACACGATGCTCGGACGCACTTACTCCATCGGGTACGAGCAGGACCTGTCCCGCACACTCATCGAGCGGCCTAAAGAGCGAGTAACCAGCCCTAACCTTCCGTGGGCTATCTGGTATCCACTGCGTCGGTCCGGTTCCTTCGAGCAGCTCTCGGCCGAGGAGCAGCGGACCATCCTCATGGAGCACGGGGGCATCGGCCGGGCGTTCGGGCGAGCGGGCCACGGATACGACATCCGGCTGGCATGCCACGGATTGGATAAGCACGACAACGATTTCGTGGTGGGCCTGGTCGGACCGGAGCTGTACCCGCTATCCCTGATCGTGCAGCGCATGCGCAAGACAAAACAGACCTCGCTGCATTTGGAAAAGCTGGGCCCCTTCTTCGTGGGTAAGGCAGTGTGGCAACAGGAGATTACATGACCGATTCGCAAGAACCCACGTCCCGCTTTCTTCGCGCCTGCCGGGGATTGCCGGTAGACGCCACGCCCGTCTGGCTAATGCGCCAGGCCGGCCGCTACATGGCCGAATACCGGGCCATCCGTGCCCAGCACAGTATGATCGACGTGATCAGCACGCCGGAACTGGCGGCCGAAGTGACGATGCAGCCAATCGAAGCCTTCGACCTGGACGCGGCCATTATCTTCGCCGACATACTGCCTCCCCTTATCGGAATGGGGCTGGATCTGGAATTTGTGAAGGGCGAGGGGCCGCGGATTTTCAACCCAATCTCGGAGCCGTACGACGTCGACTTGCTGGCCACGCCGCCGGCCGCCGATACGATGCTGAGCGCTACGCTGGAAGCGATCCGGAAGGTCGTCAAACAACTGGCGCCGCGAGATATTCCCCTCATCGGTTTTGCCGGGGCGCCCTTTACGCTGGCCAGCTACGCGATTGAGGGAGGCGGATCCAAGACGTACGCCAAAACGAAGGCGTTCATGTACAACGAACCGGCCGCCTGGCGCCGGCTGATGGACAAGCTGGCCACGGTACAGGCCGATTACCTCCTGCAGCAAGTGGAAGCCGGGGCATCCGCCCTCCAGGTGTTCGATTCCTGGGCAGGGCTGGCCCTGGGCAAGGAAGATTACGTGCGCTTCGTGCAACCGACCAACCGCAAACTGTTCCAGATGCTGGATAAAGCCGAGGTGCCTGTCATCAACTTCAGCACGGGAACGGCCGCCTACCTGGACGAAGTCGCAGTGTGCGGCGGCGACGTGGTTGGCGTCGACTGGCGCATGCCGCTGGATTGGGCGTGGGAGAAAGCAGGCGTCGACCGGCCCGTCCAGGGCAATCTGGAACCGCTGGCGTTATTGGCCCCCTGGCGAGAGCTACAATATCGCATCGATCAGGTACTGGAACAGGCCGGCGGCCGGCCGGGCCACATCTTCAATCTGGGCCACGGCATCCACAAGACGACGCCCACAGAAAACGTAAGGAGAATGGTCGAGTACGTCCACGAGCAGACGAGCAAATAATGCAAAGCCTGATTACCCAGACGTTTACCGGAAGCTCATGTAAGCGGAGCGTCCCCTTCCCAGCCAAGGCGCTATCCTTACGAACGGTTTCCGGGAGACCGGCGTGAGGCCTGAGGCGTTGCTCAACAACATACAAAGACGAGAACAATTATGACCGAATCAACCGGCTTTCACTATCCGATTGGGGTGCTGATCATGGCCTACGGAGGGCCAAACTCTCTGAAGGAGATACCGGGCTATCTGGCCGACATACGCAGCGGGCGGGTGACGACGCCGGCCGTACTTCACGAGATCACGCACAATTACGAGCAGATCGGCGGCAAGTCGCCGCTGCTGGCGATCACGCAGCAACAGGTTGCGGCCATTGACGAGCAACTGGACGAACGATTCCGCTGCTATCTGGGGATGCGCCACTGGGCGCCCTGGATCGAAGAAACCGTCGCCGAAATGATCGACGACGGCATCAGCCACGCCGTCAGCCTTGTTCTGGCCCCCCACTACAGCAAGATGAGCGTGGCCAAGTACCAGAAGAAGATTGAAGATGGGTTGGAGATGTATCACGGCGACATCCACTTTGAGCACATCGCCAGCTACCACGACGCGCCGAAGTATATCGAAGCGCTGGCCAACCGCGTCCGCCAGGGATTAGAGCGCTGGCCAGAGCAGGAACGAGAGGACGTGCACGTCATCTTCAGCGCCCACAGCCTGCCGGTGCGCATCATGAAGATGGGCGACCCGTACGACGAGCAGTTGCGGGAGACGGCGCGGCTGGTGGCCGAGGAGGCCGGACTGCGCGCGGACCAATGGTCGTGGAGTTACCAGTCAGCCGGGCGCAGCCCGGAACCGTGGCTGGGGCCACAAATTGAGGAGCATATTCCAGAGCTGGCCCGCCAGGGGGTAACGAAGGTGGTCAGCGTGCCCGTGGGCTTCGTCTCCGACCACGTGGAGATCTTGTACGACATCGACATCCAGGCACAGGAAGTTGCCGAGAAGCACGGCGTCCAGCTGGAACGGCCGCCCGCGCTGAACACCGACCCCCTCTTCATCGAGCAACTGGCCGAACTAATCCGGGAGCAAGCCCGGGACGCAGGATGGATCGATAGCTAACGATCCCCTCGTCCGGTTCAAACAAGTGCCCCAACAACCTTAATCGCCGATCTCAATTATCACGCTACGGAGGAAAGCGATGCCCAACGCTGAGAAATCTGTAAAACTATACGAAGAAGCTACAAAGCTGATGCCCGGCGGCGTCAGTTCGCCGGTGCGCGCGTTTCGCAGCGTCGGCGGCCAGCCCCTCTTTATCGACCGCGGCAGCGGCCCTTTTCTCTACGACGTGGACGGCAATCGTTACGTCGACTACGTGATGTCCTGGGGTCCCCTGATCCTGGGACACGCTCACCCTCGCGTCGTGGCGGCGTTGGAAAAGGCGGCCGCCAGCGGCACTAGCTTCGGCGCGCCCAGCCCGCTGGAGGTCGAGCTGGCGCGGCTGGTACAGGATTTCATGCCCAACGTGGAGATGGTACGCTTCGTCAACTCTGGAACCGAGGCGACGATGAGCGCGTTGCGGCTGGCCCGCGCCTATACCGGCCGGGATAAGATCATCAAATTCCGCGGGAATTACCATGGACACGCCGACATGCTGCTGGTTCAGGCCGGCTCCGGCGTCGCCACGCTGGGCCTCCCCGACTCGCCCGGCGTCCCGGCCGCGACGACGGCCGACACGCTGGTTGCCCCCTTCAACGACATTGAAGCCGTAGGCCGCCTCTTCGAGCAATTCCCGGGCGAGATCGCAGCCGTGATCGTGGAACCGGTGGGCGGAAACATGGGGTTAGTGCCGCCGGTAGAGGGCTTCTTGCAGGGGCTACGGGAGTTAACGGCCGACGACGGCGCCCTTCTGCTCTTCGACGAGGTGATGACCGGTTTCCGCGTCCATCCCGGCGGCGCGCAGACGCTGTACGGTATTGAGCCAGACGTGACGGCGCTGGGCAAGGTCATTGGCGGCGGGCTCCCCGTCGGGGCCTACGGCGGCCGGCGCGAGATTATGGAGATGGTGGCCCCGGTCGGCCCCATGTACCAGGCAGGCACCCTCTCCGGCAACCCGCTGGCGATGACGGCGGGGATTGAAACGCTAAGGACGCTCCAGGAGCCGGGGGTGTGGGAGCAGATGGAAGCGGCCGGCGAGCGGTTGTTAAACGGGCTGCGAGCAGCGGCCAAGGACGCCGGCGTCCCCATCCAGGCCAGCCGCGTGGGCACGATGTTCGGCGTGTACTTCAACGAAGAACCGGTGACCAACTGGGAAACGGCCAGCCAATCAGACACCGAGCGCTTCGGCCGCTACTTCCGCGCCATGTTGGAGAACGGCGTCTACCTGGCGCCGTCCCAGTTTGAGGTCGGCTTCCTTTCCACCGCTCATGGAGAGGAAGAGATCAAGGCCACGGTCGAGGCGGCGACGAAGGCATTTGCTTCCCTGGTCTGAACCTCTTCACGTCAGGTGACCGGCGCTTGCGCAAGCGCCGGTCACGCTGAGGGGATTAAGCTGTCGACCGAGTATGCGTTAACGTCTGGGGGGAATGGCGATCCAGAGCAGCAGGTAGGGGATGATGCCCGGCGCACCCCCCGGTAGGGCAAGAATGATGAAGAGCAGCCTGAACCAGAAAGGGCTGATGCCGAAAAAGGCGCCCAGGCCGCCACAGACACCGGCGAAGATCCCATTCTGACGCCTTAGTTTATTCGCTTTCGCTGTCATGCTCACGCACCTCCAATGCGATTTGATTGCGAATGTACTTCCAGTATGAGGAGGAGCATCCGCTCCAAAGGAGGGGTTTTTGCTCCTCCCCTCTCACATCTCTTTACGTGAAGGGGTAGGTTACGGTTGCGCCAGTTGTTCGGCCAGATCTTGCGGATCGGTAACCGGCTGCTTGCAGACGAACTGGCGGCAGACGTAGGCCGTGGGCCGGCCGTCACGCTGCGAACGATCTTTTAAGAGGGGAACGGCGTCGCCATCTTCGCCCACGGCTACCACCTGATACGGCCGGTAGCCGTCAAAGACAACGTCCAGAAGGGCCTGAGTGTCCTCCGCCTCGGGCCGGCCGGCAATGGCGATCTCCTTCGGCTCGGCCAGGATAAGCGTCGCGGCCGTCAGCCAGTGGGCAAAGCCGGTCGGGTACTGGGTCATCGCCCCGTACATCGAGGAAAGCGACTGCTCGGCCACGTCCCAGGCGCGGCCGTCGCCCGTATAGAGGCTGAAGCGGAGCAAGACGTGGGCGGTCATAGCGTTACCGCTCGGCACAGCGTTGTCCTGGACCTCCTTCGGCCGGTGGATAAGTTCCTCGTGGTCGTCGGAGGTGTCGTAAAAGCCTCCATCGTCCTCATCCCGGAAATGAGTCATCATCTCGTCCACCAGCTCCTCCACCCAACCGAACCACTTCTCGTCAAACGTGCTCTGGTAAAGGGCGAGGAGGCCGTCGGCCAGATAGGCGTGATCCTCGAGGTAGCCATTGTACCGCGCCCCGGCGCCCTCCTTCCACGTGCGCAGCAGGCGCCCCTCGCCGGCGCGCATCATCTCGTGGAGGAATTCGGCGTTCTCTACCGCTATCTCCGTGTAATCAGGCCGCTCGAGGGCGCGTCCGGCCTCGGCAAAGGCAGCCAGCATCAGACCGTTCCAGGCTGTCAGCACTTTGTCGTCCCTGCCCGGCCAGACGCGCTCCGCTCGCGCGGAGTACAATTTCTCCCGGGCGCGATCCAGGGTATCCCGCGCCGTTTGCTCGCTCACGCCGATCTCCTCGGCCACCTCTTCCAGAGGACGCGTGACGTGGAGGATGCTTTTCCCTTCCCAGTTGCCGCGCTCGGTGACGTCGTAGTAGCGGGAAACGAGCTCGGCCTCCTCCTCATCGAGGACGGCCGCGATCTCGTCCGGCTGCCACACGTAGAACTTGCCCTCTTCGCCCTCGCTGTCGGCATCCATGCTGCTATAGAAACCACCCCGCTCGTGACGCATCTCCTGGACGACCCAATCCAGTGTCTCTTCGACAACGCGCCGGTAGAGGGGACGGCCGGTCGCTTGCCAGGCGTGCAAATAGGCGCGGCTCAAGAGAGCATTGTCGTACAGCATCTTCTCAAAGTGGGGAACGAGCCAATCTTTGTCCGTCGAATAGCGGGCAAAGCCGCCGCCCAGGTGGTCGTACATGCCGCCGCGCCACATCATTTCCAGGGTGTGTTCGGCCATATGCAGGGCCATCTTATCGTCCCGTTCCTTGGCCATACGGAGCAGAAATTCAATGGCCATAGCCTGCGGGAATTTGGGGGCCTGGCCAAATCCCCCCTTCTCCGGATCGAAGCTCTTGTGCAGCCCTTCCAGCGCGTTGTCGAAGAGAGCGCTGTTGAGCGCTCCATCCTGACCGCCCAGGTTGAGACGCCGGCCGATATGCTGGCCGATCTCCTGTGCATTCTCGCGAATCTCTTCTCGCTGCTCATTCCAGGCGCGCACGACGCTGGACATCACCTGTTTGAATCCCGGCATGCCATGGCGCGGACCCGGAGGGAAATAAGTGCCCCCGTAAAAGGGATAGCCCTCGGGGGTCAAGAAGACGGTCATCGGCCAACCGCCCTGGCCGGTCATGGCCACGACGGCGTTCATGTAGATGCTGTCCAGATCCGGCCGTTCTTCACGATCCACCTTGACGTTCACGAAATGCTCGTTCATGTAGGCGGCCGTCTCCGGATCTTCGAACGACTCGTGCGCCATCACGTGGCACCAGTGACAGGCGGCGTAGCCAATACTCAGTAAGATAGGCTTGTCTTCTTCGCGGGCTTTTTGCAGCGCCTCTTCGCCCCAGGGATACCACTCGACGGGGTTGTCGGCGTGCTGCAACAGATATGGGCTCGATTCCTCTGCCAGACGGTTGGGCATACGATTCTCCTCGTTTGTGTAAGTGGGCTGAAGTTTGAAGGGCTGAAGTGGGCGGAAAGCGAATGACTTCGATGAACCTTTTCGACGCCGGCCATTTGCTGCCGGCCGCCACACTTTCCATGATACATGAAAGGCGGCAGCCATTCACTCGCGGCCGCCGCGCTCTTACAGAACTCAAATACGGTTGGCGTCCGGACGCGACGCCGTCTGGTCAGAGAGAGAAAGAAAGGCAGGAGGCTCGTGGAAGGTGGCGGCTCGACCGTACAATTTGCGCACAAATGTACGAACTTTACCGCAAACCCGCACGCAGAGCCTGGACGAAAGCGGCGGCCGCGCCCGGCCGGTCACTCTCGCTCGCGTCCACGGCGCGGATCAGGGCGCTGCCGACGATGACGCCGTCGGCGTATGCAGCCACGGTTGCTGCCTGGGCGGGCGTGCTGATGCCAAAGCCGACGGCGACGGGCACTCGGGCGCGAGCGCGTACTCCCTCGACGAAGTCGGCGAGACCGCTGGCAGGGCCGGCGCCGGTGCCCGTCACCCCCGTGAGACTGACCATGTAGATGAAGCCTCGGGCGCGGGCCAACACCTGCTCGACCCGTCGTGGGCTGCTGGTCGGAGCGAGGAAGTGGATGAGGGCCAGGCCGACCTCATCGGCGACCGCCTCCAGCGTATCCGCCTCTTCGGGAGGGAGATCGGGCACGATGAAACCGTCCGCCCCGGCCTCGGCCGCGTCGTGCACGTACCGCTCTTCCCCATAGGCGAGGATGGGATTGTAGTAACCCATAAGCATGGCCGGCGTCTGGACGCCCCGCGACCGCAACGTCTGCACCATCTCCAGACAGCCGGCCGTCGTCGTCCCCGCTTCCAGGGCCTGGTGGGTGCTATGCTGGATGGTCGGGCCATCGGCCAGCGGATCGCTAAAAGGAACGCCCAGCTCCAATAGGTCACTATGGGGGCTGATGGCCTCGACGATGGCCAGCGACGCCTCCCTGTCCGGGTAACCCAACGTGTAATAGGGCATAAGGGCCGCGGCGCGTTGCGCGCGGGCCCGCGCGAAAGCGGCGGCGATGCGCGCCCGGCCGGAACGCGTTACGGTTTCGCTCATCACTCCAGTTCGTGGACCTGAACGAAGTCGAAGCGGATCAGATTCTGATTGCATTCGGCGCGGCTCTCGACTCGCACGATGGGCGAGACGACGGCGCCGTCGGCCAGCTCCAACTGGAGCGAGTAACGGCCGGCAGCGAGCGATTCGGAGAGGGTCACTTCCCAGGCGGCCGGACCAACTTCCGGCGCGCTGCCTACGGGCACGCGGGCGTCGACGCCGCTACCCCAGACGTGGACGCGGAAACGGTCGGCAGAAACCGGTTGCCCCGATAGGTCGTGAACGACGCCGGCCATCACAGTGCCGCCGCAAGCCTCACCGGCCGCGTACGTCGGCGCTCCGACCTGCGGCTGGAAGGCAGAAGGATATTCCTGGAGGATAACCGGCAGATAATTGGACGGCGTGGGTGTGCGTGTGGGCAACGTCTGTGCCAGAGAAGGATCGGCCCCGGTGGTGGAGAGGGCGGCGACTACCCCCAGCACGGCGAGCAGAAATATCAGCAGAAATGTGATGGTGCGTGATAAGGACGTTTTACGCATAGGTCATTCCTCCAATTCTTATGTCCGTTCACTTTCCAATTTATCAGACCAGTTGCAGGCTGGGCGTCACGTCGAGGTCAAGGGTATCCCGTTCGCCGTTGATGAAACGCCAATGAGCAGCGGCGGCTATCATGGCGGCATTATCCGTACAGAGAATGGGCGGCGGATAACGGACGGGGATGTCGAGGCGCTCGGCCATAGCCTGGCGTAGGGCGCGGTTGGCGGAAACGCCCCCGGCCACGTGCACGGCCGTCACCTCGTGTTCTTCGGCGGCGCGGGCCGTCTTCTCCACAAGAACGTCAACGACGGCCGCCTGGAAGCTGGCAGCCAGGTCATACACAGGCAGGCGGTCCTCATCGTAACGCTGGGTTTCACGCAAGACCGCCGTCTTCAATCCGCTGAAGCTAAAGTCGTATCCCTCGTCGAGGATGGCTCGCGGAAAGGGGAAAGCGTTTGGGCTGCCCTTCTCCGAAGCAGCATCAATGGCCGGGCCGCCGGGATAAGAAAGGCCCAGCAACCGGCCCACCTTGTCGAAAGCCTCACCGGCCGCGTCGTCCAGCGTGCCGCCCAGATAACGGTATTGCAGGTGGCCGGGCATCAGGAGCAATTCAGTATGCCCACCGCTGACCACCAGCGTCAGGATGGGGAACTCGATCTTGGGCGCCGCGTCCGTCAGCCACAGAGAGTAAACGTGCCCCTCGATATGGTTGACGCCCAACAACGGGATGTCGCGCGCCAGCGCCAGTCCCTTGGCCACGTTGAGGCCCACGAGCAAGGATCCCACCAGACCCGGGCCTCTGGTCACGGCAATGCAGTCGAGATCTTCAAATCCGAGATACGCTTCACGCATGGCCCTCTGGACCACGTCGTGGATGACCTCCACGTGCTTGCGCGAAGCGACCTCGGGGAAGACGCCGCCGTAGCGAGCGTGAAGGTCGGTCTGGCTGGCGATGATGTTGCTCAGAATCGACACGCCGTTTTCCACCACCGAGGCGGCCGTCTCGTCGCAGGACGTCTCAATACCCAGAATGCGCGTCATTTGTGGCGTTGAATTGGTCATGGCTGCTCCTTTTACTCCCATTCAATCGTTCCCGGCGGTTTAGACGTGACGTCGTAAACGACACGGTTGACGCCGGGAACCTCGTTGACGATGCGCCGGCTGGCGCGCGCGAGGAGATCGTGCGGCAGGCGGGCCCAGTCGGCCGTCATGAAATCGTCGGTGGTCACTGCGCGCAGGGCAATGACCTCTTCGTAAGTCCGGCCGTCGCCCATCACTCCCACGCTCCTGACGGGCAGGAGCACGGCAAAGGCCTGCTGCGTATCGTGGCGCAACATGCTGGCCCGGCGCAACTCTCCCGTCCAGATGGCGTCGGCCGCCCGCAGCCGTTCCAACCGCTCCCACGTGACGGGCCCTAGACAGCGAATGGCGAGCCCCGGACCGGGGAACGGCTGCCGCCAGATGATGTTGTCCGGCAACCCAAGCTGAAGGCCGATACGGCGCACCTCATCCTTAAACAACAGGCGCAAAGGCTCCACCAGCTCGAAGCGGATCTCCTCCGGCAGCCCTCCCACGTTATGATGGGTCTTGATGGTGTGCGCCTCCGGCCGGTCGTCGCTGGCGCTCTCGATGACGTCCGGGTAGATGGTGCCCTGCGCCAGAAAATCGATCCGGCCCAGGCGGGCAGCCTCGCGCTCGAAAATGCGCACAAAACGTTCGCCGATGACGCGCCGTTTCGCTTCCGGATCGGCGACGCCCGCCAGCGCCTCCATCATCTCCTCCACCGCATTGACGGCCACCAGGTGCATGCCCTGCTCGCGCTCAAAGGTCTCGACGACCTGTTCTGCCTCTTCCCGGCGCAGGAGACCGTGATTGACGAAAATACACGTCAACTGATCGCCGACGGCGCGGTGAATGAGGGAAGCGGCAACGGCCGAATCGACGCCGCCGCTAAGGCCGAGGACGATGCGTCCCTGGCCTACCTGTTGCCGAATCTGCGCCACCTGCTCCTCGATGAAATTAGCCGGCGTCCAATCTGCCTGGCAACCACAAATGTGGTAGACGAAGTTCTGCAACAGCCGGCTGCCCTGAGTCGTATGGGCCACCTCCGGATGGAATTGCACGGCATAATAGGCACGATCGGGATCGGCGGCGGCCGCGTAGGGAGAGTTGCGCGTATGGGCCAGAGGCTGGAAACCCGGGGGCAACGCTTCGACTTTGTCGCCGTGGCTCATCCACACCTGCCGGGGATTCAGGCCGCGCGCACTGTCGGCCGTCTTTTGCCAGCCGTTAAACAACGGATTTTGGGGCTCGTCGACCTGCAAGAGGGCCGGCCCATACTCCCGCTTCTGGCTGCCGGCGACGCGGCCGCCCAGGGCGTGCGCTAACAACTGCATGCCGTAACAAATGCCGAGCACCGGCCGTCCGCTCTCAAGCACGTATCCGGGCAGCGTCGGTGCGTGCCTGTCGTAGACGCTGTTCGGCCCACCGCTGAGGATGAACCCCCGCGGATCCAGGGCCATTACTTCCTGTGGATCGGTTCGCCAAGAAAAAATCTCGCAGTACACGTTGGCCTCGCGCACGCGGCGAGCGATCAACCGTGCGTATTGCGAACCGTAATCGAGGACGACAATAGCGTCGTGACAGGATTTAGTCATTATGGACATTACCCGTATAATCTATTGTAGGCTCAGCGTGGGCCTACGACTTATCGCTCCCGATTATAACATCTGCGGAGTCAGGGCAAAGAAAGGAGTTAGAAAGGGGTGAAACGATTGCGTTTTCTTTCACAATCTCCTTGACTGGACCACTTTGCCATTTTATAATGTGACTAACTCTATAATGTATTCAAAAAAAATTGAAAGTTGTGAACGAGGCGAACATTATGACTAATGAGGTATTGACGAAGGGGCTGGAGGCGGTTGAGGAAAAGCTGCGCTCCGTCGTAAAAAGCGACGTCACAGTTCTGGATGAAGCCAGCCGCCACATCATCGAATCAGGAGGAAAGCGAGTACGACCGCGCCTGGTGTTCCTTTCCTACCTCGCGGCCGGCGGCAAGGACATCGAATCGGCGGTGTCGCTTGCAGCCGCCGTCGAACTCGTTCACACTGCCACATTAGTCCACGATGACATCAACGACCACAGCCTGACGCGCCGGGGCCGGATCACGGTCCACGCCCGGTGGGGGCGCACCTTCGCCCTACTCACCGGGGATTATCTGTTTACCAAAGTCTACGAAATGATGGCCCCATATGGCGACGTTTTCAACGTGATCATGGCCGACGCCACTGTGCAACTGGTGGAGGGAGAAACGCTACAGGCCGCAGCCGCCAAATCCGGCCAGATGGACCGGGAAACGTATAAGGAGATTATCTCCCGTAAGACGGCCAGTCTCTTCAGAGCCTCCGCCCGGATGGGCGGCCTGCTGGCGGGCGCCGACGAGGAGATGCTCGACGCCCTAAGCGAATACGGTTACCGGCTGGGCCTCGCCTTTCAGATTGTAGACGACATTCTGGACATTACCGGCGACCCCGAAAAGATGGGCAAGCCGGTAGGCGCCGACGTAGTTCAGGGCACGGGCGTCGCCATGCTTCAGAATGGAAATAAGGTGGCCCAGGGCGACGGCCAGGTGGCCGAAGCGGAAGCCGATCCGTTTCAGAAGTTGATGCTTAGTCTGCGCGAATCGGGCGCCGTAGAGGTGGCCCGAGTCCAGGCAGAGGAAATGGCCGGCCGCGCGCGACAGGCGCTCTCCCGTCTCCCCGACTCCCCCGTCCGCCAGGAGATGGACCGCCTGATCGATAGCATCGTCGAGCGAGAGCAGTAACTACTCAACTCGATGAAGGATAAGAGAACGTCGCTGCGCGAGGCAGCGGAGCGTATTGGAGAGGGTCAGACGCTGGCCCTGGGGGGCATGACCATTTACCGGCGACCGGTGGCCTTTGCGCGCGCCCTCGTCGCGCAGGGAGGGCCGCCACGCGATCTCACCCTCCTTGCTTTTACCGGCGGCTTCGCCGCCGACCTCCTGGTGGGAGCCGGGCTCGTGGTGCGCACGCGCACCTGCTACTTTGGCCTGGAGACCTTTGGCCTGGCACCGATGTTTACGCAGAAGGCAAATGCCGGCCAGATAGAGATTGTCGAGGAAAGCGAAGCGAGCATTGCCAGCGGGCTGCGGGCCCAAATGGCGGGCGTCGGCTTCATGCCCAGCCGCGCCTGGCAGGGGACCGACATGTTCAAAGCCCGGCCGGACGTACAGACCATCACCGACCCTTATGGCGACGAGCCACTGACCGCCTTCCCCGCCATCCGTTGCGACGCCAGCGTAATCCACGTGCTCAAGGCAGACGCCTTTGGCAACGCCGTCCTGGGGGGCAATCCCACGATCGACCTGGAGTTGACGCTGGTGGCTGACGAAGTGATCCTCACAGCCGAGGAGGTCGTGGAGCAACTCGACGGCCCGATCGATCTGGCCGGCCAGCCGGTGACGGCCGTCGTACACGCGCCGCGCGGGGCCTGGCCCACCTCCTGCTACCCCCTTTACCCGGTGGATGGCGAGGAGATATTACGCTACATCGCTGCCTGCAACGCCGGTCACTTCGACGACTACGTTCAAGGACAATGGACGGAAAGCTGACGATGTCCTACACAGTTGACGAATTGATGGCCGTCTGCATCAGTCGCCAGATTGAAGATGGGGAAGTGGTGGCTCAGGGCATCGCCACCCCGCTGGTGGCGTCCGGTTACCTCCTGGCCAAGCTCACGCACGCGCCGGAGATAACGTTCATTTCAGCCATCGGCCAGGCATTGTGCCGCGAGTGGGCACCGTTAGGCGTGGCCACCATCGAGCGGCTATGGATCGGCAAGGGGTTGTTGACGGTGGGCTTCGTGCAGGCAGCCAGCGACCTGCTCCCGCGCTTCGGTCCTAAGGAGTTCTTCCGCCCCGGCCAGGTGGACGCCTACGGCAACTTCAACAACGTCTACATGGGGGGCACCTACGATAACCCGCGCCTGCGTCTGCCGGGGTCAGGTGGCATTCCCGACGTGACGGTCTTTGAGGAAAAGGTCTACCTCTACGTACCCCGCCACGGCCGGCACACCTTTGTCGAGGAGCTTGACTTCCGCAGCGGGCTCGGACACCATCCAGTCCGCCGCGCCGGTTATGGCCCCCGCTACCTGGTTTCCGACCTCGGCCAGTTTGACTTCGAGCCGGAAAGTGGACGGATGCGCCTGGTCAGCCTCCATCCGGGTGTGTCCCTGGAGCGTGTCCAGGCCAAGACAGGATTTGACCCGATCGTGCCCGACGACGTTCCGGAAACGGAACCGCCGTCGGCCGGGGAGTTACGCCTGCTACGCGAGGAGATCGATCCCCTCGGCGTGCGTGCGCTTGAGACCTTAAGCGGCGCAGCGCGGCGCGAGACGTTGCGCCAGATTCTGGCGGAGGAACGGGCCAGGGAAGGAGAGCCCGATCATGGACAGGGGGAGACGCCCACTCTATAATGAGGGCAGAGCATCAAGCCCACTCGAAAAGCCGATCTACTCCCAGCGACCGTATCCACTTGCTGGAGAAGTCGGTCGACCACAACCTGAATTCTTGACCTTTTTCGGCAGGAGTCATCATGCGCGTTGCAATTTTCTCTGACGTACACGGCAACCTGACCGCACTGGAAGCCGTCCTGGCGGACATCGACGGCCGGGAAGACGTTGAGGCCATCATCTTCGCCGGCGACCTCTGCCTCTTCGGCCCCCGGCCGGAGGCGTGTCTCAAGTCGATCCGCGAGCGAGACGACGAGATAGCCTGCCTCTACGGCAACACCGACCGGTGGATCGACGGCCCGCCGCTCCTTTCCGACGATATCGAGGAAGAGGAACGGCAACGGCGGCAGCAGATCCACGATATCGCCTCCTGGACGCGAGAGCAGCTGCCGGCGATGGACCGCGCCTGGTTGCGAGAGCTGCCGTTCCACCGTCGCATCTCTCCCACTGTCAACCCCCAGCACGATCTGTTCGTCGTTCACGCCAACCCCAAAGACGTTAACCAGATCATCTTTCCGCCGGAAGCAACCCAGGAAAAGCTGTACGGCCGGATCCGGCAACCGGACGGAGAGCTGGAGCAGTTGCTGGACAACGTGGTAACGGACGTCCTGGCCTTTGGCCACCTCCATGTGCCCTCCGTGCGGTCATGGGGCGGCTTCACACTGGTCAACGTCAGCTCAGTCAGCATGCCGGGGGACGGCGATCCGCGGGCCAAATACGGCCTCCTCACCTGGGATGGCGGACCGTGGGACGTGGAACACGTGTACGTGGAGTACGACGTGGAAGCGGAGATAGAAGCCTTTCGGGAGAACCGGCCGCCCGGCTGGGAAGAGTCGGTAGAGAAACTGGAAAAAGAAGGCATGATCCCCCAGGAAGTATAGGCAAATCGGTCAATTTCTGAGATTGACATAGCCCCCCCGCGACAAGTATACTTATCTATGACGCAGGGCAGCATAAACATAAAGGCACTGTTGATACCGGGCTGCCTCGCTCGTTTTATCCCGTCTTGCACAACGATAAGCCTTGATTGCAAGCGACATCCACTGCTGTACGATGAGGAGGAGTTGCCATGAGCGCCCATTATGCCCAAAAGCCCTGGCAAGCACATTACGACGAAGGCGTGCCGCTCGAAATTGACGTCCCGGACCACACGCTGCACGCCTTTCTGGAGCAGGCTGCCCGGAACCATCCGAACGAAACGGCCATCATCTTTAAGGGAAACCGGTTATCTTACGGTGAGCTGAACGAGATGGCCGACGCCGTAGCCGCTTTTCTGGCGGCCAACGGCTTCCAGAAGGGGGACCGGGCCGTCCTCTTCATGTCAAACACGCCGCAGTTCGTCGTTTCTTATTTTGGCGTGCTGAAGGCCGGTGGTATCGTCATCGCCACCAACCCCCTCTATTCAGAGCGGGAATTGGAGCACCAACTGATGGACTGCGGGGCGGAGACCGTATTCGTCATGACCCTCTTCTACGAACGGTTGAAGAGCGTTCAGAAGAAGGGCCGCACGAACGTCAAGCGCGTCGTCGTCACCAATATCAAAGAATACCTTCCCCTTCACCTGAAGATGCTCTTCACGCTTCTCAAAGAGAAGCAAGAGGGGCACGCCGTAACGCTGGAACCGGGCGACCTGTGGTTCCAGGATGTTATCGCCGCCGGCCGCCAGGCGCCGCCGGCCGAGGTCGAGGTGTCTGCGGAGGACGTCGCCCTGCTGCAGTACACGGGTGGCACCACCGGCCTGGCGAAAGGAGCCGTCGCCCTCCACCGTAATCTGGTGGCCAATACCATCATGGTCAAATCGTGGCTCACGGACCTGGAAGAGGCCAACGAGGTCATTCTGGGAGCCATTCCCTTCTTCCATTCATACGGGATGGTAACGGTCATGAATCTGGCAATGGCCGTGGCGGCGACCGTCGTCGCCATCCCCGACCCGCGCGACCAGAAGGACGTGCTGGGCAGCATCAACAAATATAAACCGACCATTTTCCCCGGCGTCCCGGCAATGTACATTGCCATCAATAACAACCCGGACGTCGCAGCGGGCAAGTACGACCTGACCTCCATCCGCGCCTGTATCTCCGGCTCAGCCCCCCTGCTCCTGGAAACGAAGCGGCGTTTCGAGGAGATTTCCGGGGCGAAGCTGGTGGAAGGATACGGCCTGACAGAAGCCCACGTTGTCACCCACGCTAATCCCGTTTACGGGGAGAACCGGCCGGGCATCGGTCTGCCCATTCCCAACGTAGAGGCGCGCGTCGTCGACCCAGAGAATGGGGACAACGACGTGCCGGTGGGTGAAATCGGCGAGCTGATCCTTAAGAGCCCCAGCATTATGACCGGCTACTGGGAAATGCCCACCGAGACCGCCAACGTCCTGCGCGACGGCTGGCTGTATACGGGTGACATCGCCCGCATGGACGAAGACGGCTACTTCTACATCGAAGATCGGAAGAAGGATATGATCATCGCCGGCGGCTACAACATCTACCCGCGCGAGGTAGAAGAGGTGTTGGCCGAACACCCGGCCGTCGTCGAAGTCGCCGTAGCCGGCGTACCCCATCCCAAACGGGGAGAGACGGTGAAAGCGTGGATCGTGAAAAAAGAAGGCGATCAGACGACGGAAGAGGAGATCATCGACTGGAGCAAGGAGCGTCTCGCCCGTTACAAATACCCCCGCCTCATCGAGTTCCGCGAAGAGTTGCCACGAACGACGGTGGGTAAAGTTTTGAAGCGAGAGCTGGTACAAGAAGAAAAAGACGCGGATCAGGAATCCGATAAAGTAGCCGCCTGACAGCCCTCCGCGGCCCATAAGGACGGCCCATAAGGACGGCCCATAAGGGCTTTGGCGTTCTGTCAAAGCCCTTTTTTGTTGGCTGGCACGCCGTCCCAGCCCGATGTACCATATCCGCAACACGACAAAACCCAAAACAAGAGAAAGAGAACGTATGGGTACCCTGAACCCCAACATTCCTGCGCCGGAGCTGGCGCGGCTGATGACGACGGCCGCAGACAGGCGGGACGACTACGACCTGCGCCTGCTGACACCCCAGTTGTTGCTGCGCATTTTCCTGGCGGAGAAGGAGTCGGCCGCTTACCAGATTCTGAGCGAACTGGCCCAGCAGCGGGGCTTCGAGCTCGACGATTTGCAGCGGCGGGTAGAGATGATGGCCCGCCACGCGCCCGGCCGCGACGCTAATTTCACGTTTACCGATGACTTCGGCAAAGACGTCCCCCTGTCGGACGAGATGCTGGTGGTCCTGGACGAAGGGTTGAGCATCGCCCAGGCGCGGGACGAGCTGAAAGTAACCAGCGGGCACGCCCTGGCGGCCATGGCCGACATCAAGGTGACGACGTACGGCGCGCTGCAAAAGTTGGGGGTTTCTCAGGCGGCCGTGCTCGCCCTGCTAGACGAAGTGGCCCAGGATGGCACGCAACTGATACATGACTTCGTCGAAGAGGCGCGGGAGGGAGAGGCACGACCCGTCTACCAGCGCGAGGCGCTGCTCCAGGAGATGCTCAACCTTCTGGCCCTGGCCGACCGGCGCCACGTGATCCTCGTCGGGCCGGAAGGGGCAGGCAAGCGCACGTTAGTATACAGCCTGGCGCTGCTTCTGGCGGAAGGAAAAGGTCCACCCCGGTTGCGCTCTGTCGTTCAAATCAACGAGGCCGCGCTGCTCGAAAATCCGCTGGCGGCCGTGCGGGCCGGGCTGCGGCGGGCCAGCGGCGGCGTCCTGCTGGCGCCGGGCATCGAGCGCTTCTTCGCCGACCGTCTGCGCGCCCCCTTCCCTGAACAGGTCAACCGGGAAATTCAGAAGGCCCTCCTGGGAAACGAACAGGTGATGATCGGCACGACGACGCCGGCCGCGTACGAACGCCTGGCGCAGGAGACGATCATTCGCGAGCACACCCAACGGCTGAACGTGCCGGCCGCCACCCGCGACGAAACGGTGGCCATGCTCTCATACCACAAACAGCGGTTGGAACAGGAGTATGAAATCGACGTCAGCCGCCAGGCGCTGGAGACGGCGGCCCAGGTTGCCAGCCAGTACATCAAGCGGGTGGCGCTGCCTGCCGGGGCCGTGCACCTGGTGGACCGGGCGGCGGCAATGGTGCGCATGGTGACCGAGGGCCATGCGGCGAGCCTGCCGGAGACGGCGGCCGACGGCCGCCTGGATAGCGACGACGTGCTGCTGGCCGCCAGCCAGATGACAAATATCCCCGTAACCAAGCTCAGCGAGGACGAGCAGAGCCGCTACGCCAAGATGGTGGAGCATCTGCACCGGCGTATTATTGGCCAGGATGAGGCAGTCATGGCCGTCAGCCGCGCCGTGAAGATCGCCCGCGTCGGCCTGCGCGATCCCAAGCGGCCCATCGGCTCCTTCCTTTTCCTGGGGCCCAGCGGCGTGGGCAAATCGGAACTGGCGAAGGCCCTGGCCGAATTCCTCTTCGGCACGGAAGAAGCGATGCTGACCCTCGACATGAGCGAATACCAGGGGGAAGGGAGCGTCAACCGGCTCATCGGCGCGCCGCCCGGCTACGTGGGCTTCGAGGGAGGCGGCCAGCTCACTGATTACGTGCGCGAGCGGCCGTACACCGTCATCCTCCTGGACGAGGTGGAAAAGGCGCACGCCCGCGTCTTCGACGTGCTCCTCCAGGTGCTGGAAGAGGGCCGCCTCACCGACGGCCAGGGACGGCTGGCAACCTTTAGCCAGACGGTGATCATCATGACGAGCAATCTGGGGGCGCGCCATCTGCTCACGCCCCTCATCGGCGAACGCGAACGAGAACTGGTGATGGAAGAGGTGCACACTTTTTTCCGGCCGGAATTTCTGAATCGGCTGGACGACGTCATTTTCTTCCACCAGCTTACGCCCGAGCATCTGGCGAAGATCCTGGATCTGATGTTGAAAAAGGAGTTCCGCCTGGCGGAGGAGCAAGGCCTGCACCTGGAGGTAACGGAAGAGGCAAAACGGTGGCTGCTGGCGCAGAACGATCAGCCAGAGTTCGGCGCCCGGCCGCTACGCCGCATCATCAGCCGCCACCTACGCGAGCCGCTGGCCGACTTTTTGTTGACAGAGCACGACGGCGGGGAAGCGACCATTATTGTCGACGCCGCAGAGGACGCGCGTGACGGCTTACGATTTAAGATCGACGACAGCGCCGAAAAAGGAGAAAGTGTGTGAAGAACGAGAGAAAGGAAACGGCCGTCAGGAAATTGACCGAAACGCGGGAAGAATTCTTCCAACTGGCCCGCCGCATAGAAGAGTCAGAGTGGACGCATCCGATTTACACACATGGGGAGGAGTGGTCGGCCGCCGACGTACTGCGCCACGTCACGGACGCCGAGAAAGGGATGCTGGCCACGATGCGCGATATTTTGGCCGGCGGCGGGGGCGCTCCCGAAGATTTCGACATCGATCGCTGGAACCGCAGCCGTGTGGCCAGGGCGAAGGAAAAGACGCCGGCCGAACTGCTGGCGCAAATGGAAGAGAACCGCGCGGAGCTGCTGGCTTTCATCGAGGAACTCGACCCCGAGGATCTAGACGAGGAGGGTCGCCACGCCAGCCTGCAAATCATGAGCATCGAGGAAATCCTGCACCGCATCGCCGATCACGAGCGGCAACATATGGCCGACCTGCGCCAGGCGTTGGAGGGGTAAGGCGCACTCTCATGCCCAGTGTTGGCGTGGGGCTAAGTGGGGCTAAACGGAGGAGCGTAACGCAGCTACATGCACCCTGACAATCAGCGGTCGGGATGCAATTCTTCGCTGGCCAGGTCATAAATCCACTCTTCCCACTTCTCGCCGTCAAAATAGCGGAGGCGCAGCCGGTCGGCGTCGATCCAGGAGACATCGCCGAAGGGCGGATCTTCGGCTTCGAGTAAGATGGCGCTTTCCATGTCGGCGATGGTCAGGTGAACGACATACGATCTCTCCAGCGGACAGTAGGAGGGCGCCTGGAGATAAACGAGGGCGTCGCCGGCCGGCGACCAGGCGATGGTCCCGAGATCGGCGTCCTGGATGGCCGCAGGTATTCTCCCTATCTCGTCGCCGCCGGTTTCCCAAATGACCAACTCGCGCTCCTGCCAGGAGGCAATTCTGACGCCGTCGGGGGAGCGCTCGCCGGGACCCAGCCATTGGGTCTCCCCGGTTTCAACGGCGAAGCGGAGGAGAGGGCGCTGCCAATAGCCGCAGCCGTCGGGCACCCCCTCTTTGGCGGTAGTAAAGTAGAAGTAGCGGCTGTTGGCGGACCAGAAGAGACCTTCGAGGCCAAAGGCGCCTAGGCCTCCACAATTGATAAGCTGCTCGGCGGCCGTCTCCACCTCTCCGCCATCTACATCGACGACGTTTAGCTGCTCGAAGGACAGCACGTCCCCGCCATCCGAGAGTTCGCTACATGGATAGATGATGAGTTCTGACTGCCAGCGACCGTCGGGGGAAACGCTGGTGACCTGTATGGTCGGGGCGGCGATGGCCATGACGGTGGCGGGGCCGTCGGGTGTCGGTTCCGGTTCCGGGGCGGCCGGTGGCGCGGCGGTCTCGCTGGGCGGTGGAGGTGGGGTAACCGAAGGGGTCGGCGTGGGCGGTGGCGTCGCCGAGGGTTCATCCGTGGCTTCCGGCCGGCTGCTGGTGGCGCGTTCGGCCGCCGGCGCAATCGTTGTGGGCTCAAGAGACGGCGACGGCCGCGCGCGCAGGGCGATCCAGATAACGATGCCGATTAAAATGATGGCGACCAGAGTGCCGGCCGTCCCGGCAGCGGGCTTGTTAAACCGCTCTCTCATCGCTCTGTCCCTTCTTCAGAAAACGATAAACGACAGAATGGGCGCGCGACCACGTCGCCGGTCAGGGCACGACGGATTCGGCCTGGGTGAAGAGGAAATGGTCGTGGTAGTAATGAATCCAGAGGAAGGAAAGAACGCCGATGTAGTACGACGTCTCCAGCGCGTAGCTGGCCTCGGCCCACTTACCGCCGACGACGAAGTGTAGGATAGTGAAGACGATGGCGATGATGATCACGGCGCCAAAGGTCAGCGCCAGGTTGAAGCCGTAAAAGATCTTGGCCTTGCCGTCGCTGGAAATGCGCTCGACGAAGGGCGTCCGCTGCAAATCGCCGCGTTCGGCGCGCAGGCGGTTAATGTACCACGTCAGCGCCAGGTATTGGAAGGAGTGCCAGACGTTCATCCCCTGGAAAGCCGTATCCAGGTTGCCCAGTGCAGGAACGATGAAGGAGGCGATGACAGTCAGGCTGATAAAGATGATCTTGGGCACGTGCGCCGACCCATTTCGGATCTCGACGGCGCTTTTGACGATAAAGGCCACGAGGGAAATACCGAAGGCGCCGCCGGCCGCATAGACCACCCACGGCTGCTCGAAAAAGGCGGGGATGATGTCGTTAAGATTATTCGGGCCGATGGAAAAATCCTGCGTGATGGCTACCCGGTAGGCCGCCAGAGGATAGAGGCTGGTCAGGACCACGGCATAGTCGACGAGGCGGGCGGCCGGAGAGAGTGACGATTCGCGCACAACGTTCGCTTTCTCATTGTACGCCTCGACGACAAAGACGATCTGGTGCAAGACGTGAATGGAAGCCCAAAAGAAGAAGATGGTCAGCAGCAGGGTCAGGTTGGTCAGGGCGAGGATGACGACGACGAGGGGGATGATAATAGAGGAGCGCACAAAGCCAGCGTAATGCTCGCGAAAGTCAGTATCCAACGCCGTGCGCGTGAACGTGGCGTACATGTGGGGGCCGCCAATGAGGCCGGCGATGATCAGGTTGACCGCCTGGCGACCGGCGTCCGACTCGACCAGGAGCACGTCCTTCATGAGGATCCAAGTCAGGTACGGCACGGGAACGAGGAGGACGCTGAGACTGATAAAAACCAGGTCCCAGCGGCGATTGTAGATCCACTTTCCCTCGCTCATCGCCTTGAAATTGGGGCTTACAGATAGCGCGGTGGCGCTCATATCTCCCTCCTTTCAACTGAACCAGAAAAGGGTCAACCCAGATAACCGTGTTTATTGTACCAATTATAGGCGGCTTGTACAGCATCGGAAAAGGGAGTTTGTGGCAAATCCAGTTCGCGACGCGCTTTGCCGGCGTCGGCGTAAATGTCGGCGCCCAGCAGGCGTATCTGGCTCTCGTCCACGACCCGGGGTCGGCCGAACAGGGACCGGCTCATGCGCACGGCGACGGCCGCCGGCGGCAGCACCCAACCGGGGATTTTGAGGCGCGGCGGCCGGCGGCCGACGACCCGGCAGATGATGGGAATCGCTTCGGCGTGGGAGAGATTGTGGGCGCCCAGAATGTAGCGTTCGCCAACCCGGCCGCGGCGCGCGGCCGCGATGTGCCCGGCCACAACGTCGCTCACGGCGATGTAATTGACGCCGCCGGGCGGCACGAAACGCACGAGCCCGCGGGCGGCCTCGACGACGATGGAGCCCGAGATCTGATTTACGTCTCGCGGGCCGAGGACGACGGTAGGATTGACGATGACGGCCTCCAGCCCCTCTGCAACCGCCCGCTGCACTTCCCGTTCGGCAAGCATTTTGCTGTGACCGTAGGGGAAGCGAGATGGTGGGAGATTGAAGGTGTCGCCCTCATCCACGCACTCTCCTGGGCGAGGCAAACCCATGGCGGCCGCCGAGCTGGTGAAGACGAAGCGCTCCACGCCTGCCTGCCGCGCCGCGTCGAGCACGCGTCGCGTCCCCTCCACATTGACCCGGTAAAGGTGGTCCGTCGACTGGCGCCAGTAGTCAGCGACGGCCGCCACGTGGAATACCCAGCGACAACCTTCCATCGCCGCAGCAAGCGCGTCGACCTCGCCGAGCACGTCGCCGATGACCGGTTCATACGTTAACCCGACCAGTGCCTCCAACGATGAGCTTTCGCGGTGGAGAACGCGGGTCGTGATCCCCTCCTCCGCCAGGCCCGCTACCAGATTGGCCCCGATGAAGCCCGTGCCGCCGGTGACCAATGCGCGAACCTCCGGGACGCCTGCGCGCTGTTCCTCACTCTCTGGCTTGTCGCCCGGAGCCTCCCAGAGGTTAGATTCTGTGGAAGTCACGACTCAGAGCAATTCGACGATGGTTGCTTCGCCCTGGCCAACGCCGACGCAGAGGGTGGCCAACCCGTGGCGCATGGACGCACCGTCGTCCCGCCGCCGCCTCATCTCGTACAGCAACGTCGTCAGGATGCGCGCGCCAGAGCAGCCCAGCGGGTGGCCGAGGGCGATGGCGCCGCCGTTGACGTTCGTAATGCTGTGGTCCATGCCCAACTCGCGCATGACGGCCAGTGCCTGCACGGCGAACGCCTCGTTAAGCTCGATGAGGTGGACGTCGTCCATCGTCAGGCTGGCCCGTTGCAGTGCCTTGCGCGTGGCGGGCACCGGCCCCAGACCCATGGTGCGCGGGTCCACGCCGGCCGCACCCGAGGCGATCCATCGGGCCAGCGGAGTGACCCCCAGCTCCTCGGCCTTCTCGGCGGCCATGATCACCAACGCCGCCGCGCCGTCGTTAAGGCCGCTGGCGTTGCCCGCCGTCACGGTCCCCCCTTCGCGGAAAGCAGGGCTCAGTTTGGCCATAATTTCGAGGCTGGTGGCCAGTGCGTAGTCGCCGTCCTCCGTTTTGCGGATGCGCGGGTGTTCGTCGGTATCGACGACGACGGGATCTCCCTTGCGCTGGGGGATAACGACGGGGACGATCTCTTCTTCGAAGCGGCCGGCGTTGATCGCTTCGCACGCCCGGCGCTGGCTCTCGTAGGCAAAAGCGTCCTGCTCCTCCCGCGTGATCTCGCCGCCGTCCAGGGTGCCGGCGCAGGTTAGTTCGTAGATGTTTTCGGCCGTCTCCCCCATCGCTTCCAGGGGAAACATCTCTTTCATGCGCGGGTTGGGATAGCGCCAGCCGAGGGTGGTGTCGTAGCCCGTGATGTTGCCCGGCGGGCCGAAGGGGCGGGAGTTCTTGGGGAAGGAGTAGGGAGCGCGCGTCATGCTCTCTACACCCCCGGCCACGAAAACGTCGCCCTCGCCGACGGCAATGGCCCGCGCTGCCTGGTTGACAGCGTTGAGGCCGCTGGCGCACAGCCGGTTGAAGGTGACGGCCGCCACGTGTTCGGGCAGCCCGGCAAGCAGCGTGGCCATGCGCGCCACGTTGCGGTTGTCTTCACCCGCCTGGTTGGCACAGCCCATGTAGACCTCTTCGATCTCGGCCGGATCGATGCCGGCGCGTTCTACCGCCTCCTCGATGACGAGAGCGGCCATGTCGTCTGGTCGCACGGCCGAGAGCGCCCCGGCCAGACGGCCGATTGGCGTACGCACTGCACTGACAATGACGACGTCTCTCATAGTTATCCCTTCCTTTTTATTCCCTGTCCAGACGCTCCTCAACCATCTCTTTAATTGTACCCGCGGCGACCAGTTGCCGCACCTGCTCGATGTGGGGGGCCAGCGCGACATCTTCTTCCAGAAAAGGGACGGCGTCGCGCACGAGTTCGTAAGCCACGGCCGTTCCCCGCCCCAGGTCGGCGTCCGGCTGCCCCATCTTGCGCCGGCGGAAATCGATTCCTTGCGCGGCGCACAGCAGCTCGATGGCCACGATACTCTCCACGTGGGAAAGGATCTGCTCGGTCTGGCGCACGGCCGCGGGACCCATGCTCACGTGATCTTCGGTGTTGGCGCTACTGGGGATGGAGTCGGCACTGGCAGGATGGGCCAACACTTTGTTCTCGGATGTCAGCGCCGCGGCCGTGTACTGAGCCATCATGAAGCCGCTGTTAAGGCCGCCCTGCTCCGTGAGGAACATCGGCAGCACGCCGCCGTTGGTGTCGGCGTCTACCAGACGCTCCACGCGCCGCTCGCTCATGTTGCCCAGGTCGGTGAGGGCCAGCGCAGCGTAATCCATGGCGATGGCCACCGGCTCCCCGTGGAAGTTGCCGGCCGAGATGACGTCGACGGCGCCCGTTTCCTCATCCACAAAAATGATGGGGTTGTCGTTGACGGAGTTGAGTTCAATGTCGATGACCCATTGGAGATAGGCGACGGCGTCACGCACGGCGCCGTGCACCTGGGGCACGCAGCGCAGAGTGTAAGCGTCCTGCACGTTGAGGGAGTCGTGGCCGCGCAGGAAATGGCTGCCGTCGAGGACGGCGCGCAGCAAGGCGGCGTCGTCGATCTGGCGGGGGTGAGGGCGCACGGCGTGCACGCGCTCGTCGTAGGCGCGGGCGGTGCCGTTCAGGGCCTCCAGAGAAAGAGCAGCGGCGACGTCGGCCGTGAGCAGAAGGTTGATCGCCCGGCGCACGAGGAGGGCGCCGTGGCCCACCATCTGCGTCGTGCCGTTGACCAGGGCCAGCCCCTCTTTGGCGCGCAGCGTGACCGGCTCCAACCCGGCCGCGCGCAGGGCCTCATCCCCCGGCAAATGCTCGCCCTCATAGACGGCCTCCCCCTCGCCGATGAGGACGAGGGCCAGGTGAGCCAGCGGGGCCAGGTCGCCGCTGGCGCCCAGGGAGCCCTGGGACGGAATGCGCGGGTGGACGCCCCGGTTGAGCATCTCCAGGAGGGTCTGGATAATGACGGGGCGCACGCCAGAATAGCCCTTAGCTAGGGTGTTGGCCCGCACCAGGAGCATCGCGCGTACGACGGGCTCGGACAGGTCGGGGCCAACGCCGACGGCGTGACTGCGTACCAGGTTGAGCTGGAGGGCGGCCGTCTGGTCGGGGGAGATAATCTTATCTTTGAAGTGGCCGAAGCCGGTGGTGATACCGTAGGCCACGGCCCCTTCTTCGACCAACTGCTCGACGGCGCGCCGGGAACGCTCAACGCGGGGCAGAACGTCGGGATCGAGAGCGACGGGGCGGCCGCGGGCCACAGCGACGACGTCGTCAACTTTCAGGTTATTGCCGGTAATGCTCAGTGGGCGGTTGGAATCGTTCATGGGCTCCTATTATAGGACATCCCGGAACGTGGGCACACGACGCCCGCGAAGTAACAGTTCGCTTATGAAGCGATTGCTTATGAAAGGCACATTTTCCCGGAAACCGGGCATCGCTAAGCGGAACCCGGTACAAGTCAATTTGACGGGCGCAGGGGAGCGGAAAATTGGAGCGTGAATCGAGTTGCGCCCGGCCGCCGTTTGTGCTATAGTTTAATTGCTCCCCGCCCAGAGGTGGTACGGACAGCTCCCCGCTGAGACCGGCCACCTCGTTTTTTTTGCCGCCTATCTGGCCCGTTTTTCACCGATCTTTCACCTTCTCACTATGGTATAATGTCCCAAGCCGCGTCTCCCACGCCGGCCGGCCTGGTGTGACCCCGAACAACTTCCCACCATCCACAAACTCCCGTGCAAAAAGTGAAAAACGTGACCAACATGAACAACATGAACAACTTGCCTTTGGTCCCAATTTATGTTATGCTGCCGGCAAGCAACATGTCGTCAGGCGACACATACACGGACGGAGATTGGATGGACGTACAGGAGCGGTTACCGCTGACCGAAAGCACCTTTTACATCATCTTAAGCCTGGCCCCGGGCCCCAAGCACGGCTACGCGATTCTCAAGGAGGTGGAGGCCCTGAGCGACGGCCGGCTCGTCCTGAGCACGGGTACCCTCTACGGTGCCCTCAAACGGATGCTCGACAGCGGCTGGATTGAGCGGGCGCCCGATCCGGAGCCGGACGACACCGACCGCGAGCGCAAAGCGTACCGTCTGACCAAACTCGGCCGGCGCATCCTGGAGGCAGAAACGGCCCGTCTGCGCCGCTTGGTGGGCGTAGCGGAACTGCACACCGAAGGGGAGACGATATAAAAGCGCGATCGGGTTGACGCGCTTTGCCGATCCCGGCCGGCGCCAAGGGGAGGACCTAGAATGGTGAACACAGAAAAAAGCGCGACCGTCCGGTGCTCGACGTTATGGGCGCTCTTTCTCCTTCTGCTGACAGCATGTAACGTCGCCCCGGGGCCTGCTTCCGTGCGCTCCACGCCGTCGCCGGTAACGGCCGTGTCGGAGGAGGTCGCCTTTCTCGAGCGGACGCCCGGCACGCTGCGCGTGATGAGCTTCAACCCCTACTGGGACTCGCTCTTCCCCGACGAAATCGCGGCCGACAGTTTCATGCCCCGATACGACAAAGCAGCCGCTTTCCGGCGCATCGCCGCCGCCACTGCGCCCGACCTCTTCTGCCTGCAAGAGATCGCGCCCGCTCGCGACCCACAGCAGATCGCCACCATTCTCAACGACGCTCTGCAACTGGACGGCGAGGGTCGCTGGCGGGCCCACAGCGCATCCGATAGCGTCATCGCCTCTCGTTTCGACCTCTCGTTGCGCCAGGCGACCGTCGTTTACGAAAGAGACAATTACTCCCTGGGCCACGCCACAGCTCTAGTTGACCTGCCTGACGCAGAATTCGACCATGACGTGTACGTGGTTTGCGCCCATTTCATGGCAGGCGGCGAAGAAAGCGACATTGCTCTGCGCCAGGCCCACGCCGACCAGATCGTCGCCTGGCTGGCCGATGCCCACACGCCCGGCGGCGAGGTTGACCTACCGGCCGGCACCCCCCTCCTTGTGCTCGGTGATTTCAACGTCTACGACACTGATCCCGCCCACCACCTGGCCACGCTGCTGACGGGAGACGTGGTGGATGAGGACAACTTTGGGCCCGACGCCCCGCCCGACTGGGACGGCACCCCGCTAACCGACGCGCTCCCCACACACAACGCGGCCGGGAAAAAACGTACACCTGGCGCGACGACAGGCAGCCATTCAACCCCGGCGCCCTGGACCGCATTCTCTTTAGCGACAGCGGACTATCGCTCGTGCGCGCCTTTGTGCTCAACACCACGACCTTGAGCGCCGAGGCGCTCGACGCGGCCGGGCTAGAGGCGGCCGACGTCGCCCTCGACCTCGCTCAGGGCCACTACGATCACCTGCCCCTCGTTGCCGACTTCCGCTAGTTGCCGTCGACACCTCGCTCTTCGCCAGAGCCGTATATTGCGGGCACCATATTCTGTTCACTCATCGGCGGCCGGACGTACCCCGACTCCTTATAGTCTCGCGGCGGTAGTTCTTCCCGTTCGGGCGTGAGGTCTTTGTACGGGATCAGGCTCAGCATGTGGGCCAGACAATTTAGTTGTGCGTGCTCCTGGACCTCGGCGTCCACCACGTACCACGGTGCCTCATCAATATCAGTGTGGGCCATCATCGCATCTTTGGCCTTAGAATATTGCACCCACCGCTCGCGGGCCTCCCGATCGACGTCCGTGAACTGCCACCGCGTCCTGGGGTCCTCTACCCAGCTCTGAAAGCGGCGCTCCTGCTCTTCGGCGCTCACCGAAAGCCAATACTTGAGTAGGGTGAACCCTTCGCGCACCAGCATCCGCTCGAACTCGGGGCACTCATTAAGAAAATGACGGTACTCCTGTTCCGTACAGTAGCCCATCACCCACTCTACCCCGGCGCGGTTGTACCAACTGCGATTGAAGAAGACCATCTGCCCCTTCGCCGGAAGGTGGCGGGCGTAACGTTGGAAATACCACTGCTTTCGCTCGCGGTCGGTGGGCTTGTCCAGGGCAACGGCCCGCGCAATACGGGGGTTCAGACGCTGCATGATGCGCCGGATCATCTCTGTCTTGCCGGCCGCGTCGCGACCTTCAAAGAGGACGACGATTCGCAAATCCTGATCCCTGGCCCAATATTGCAATTTGGTCAGCTCCGTCTGGAGCCGGCGCAACTCTTGCTGGTAATACGCTTGGGTTATGATGCCGTTCTCATCATATTGCTGGTCCATGGTTGTCTCCGTCTCTAATCTTTCGCCTCTTGTGGGCTCTCCTGGTAGTAGTCGCTCAAACACTTGGGACGGCTAAAGTCATCACGACGAAGTGCAAATGCCAGCTTGAGGAAGCATTAGTTGCCGTCAAAACCTGATCCATAGACGAGGGGGACGTAGTTGTATTCGTTGGTGGAGGGACGTTCGTAATCCACTGCCTCTCGTGGGGGAAACTCGACCGGATCAGGCGTCAGATCGTGATAGGGGATCATGGTGAGTAGATGGGCGATGCAGTTAAGGCGAGCGTGCTTCTTGACGTTGGCCTGCACCACGTACCAGGGAGCCTCGTCGATGTCGGTATACGCAAACATCGCGTCTCTTGCCTTGGAGTATTCATTCCAACGGGCGCGAGATTCCATGTCCATCGGGCTGAGCTTCCACAGTTTGCGCGGATCCTCGTTACGACTCTGGAACCGTTCTTCCTGCTCCTCGGCGCTTATTTCGAACCAATATTTGATCAAGATAACGCCGTCGCGGACCAACATACGTTCGAAGACCGGACACTCGTGCAAGAAGTGATGGTATTCATCCTGAGTACAGAATCCCATCACCCACTCCACGCCGGCGCGGTTGTACCAGCTACGATCGAAGAGCACCATCTCACCCTCGGCCGGTAGTTGTTCGATGTAACGCTGGAAGTACCATTGCCGTTGCTCCAGATCGCTGGGCTTAGGCAGGGCGACGACGCGAACCATGCGCGGGTTGAGGCGACGCATGATCCGTCGAATTGCCCCGCCTTTTCCGGCAGCGTCACGCCCTTCGAAGATCACGACAACGCGCAGACCCTGCTCCTTGATCCAATATTGGAGCTTGACGAGCTCGCCCTGGAGTTTGGCCAGTTCCTTCTCGTAATATTTGCGCTTTATCTTCCCATTTTTCCTGTATTTCTTGCCCATGCAAACCTCCTTCAAGGATCCAGGTTAATCGGGCGGCACGATGATGTCCGGCCGGACGGTCACTGTCCCCTCCATCTGCCAGGCACGCCAATAGCCGGCCATACGCTCCACGAAATTCTTCGGCGCTTCGGCGTAAATGCGCCGGCCTAAGGGATGGGCCGCCGCTTCTAGCTCGGCACGACGGCGGTCGGCCAGGCCGAGCAACAATTCTCGCTCGTCATCGTCCGGGCATAGGGACGGTTCAGCCTCCAACAATGAGCGCAGTTCGGCGAAGTCGTGAGCATCACCCAGGTAATCGGACAAATCGTGGATCTGGCCGGCCCATTCGTCAAAAAGTCCGGGCCACAGCGGGTTGAGGATGCGCACATGGTACCAGAGGTATTTGACCCGTTTGCGCCAGTCGTGGAAGTTTTCGGGAAGAGGTTCTTCATAAGCGTTCGCCAGTCCGCGGCAGCCACGCCTGTAGACACGGTGAATGCTGTCGCGGATAGCGCCGAAATCATCACGGCTGATGGGGAGGGTGACAATGCGCGAGCGGGCTTCCCGCACCGTGGCAACGACCTGGGCCGGCGCGTCCTCCTCCTCAAAGATACGGTGGCTCACGGCGCGGTGAGCGTCCACCAGCCGCCGCCGTGTCTCCTGAAAGGCATCCTCGGCCAGGTGGTCGCCATAACGGTCGAGAAGGGCGTCGACGGTGGCTACCTTGACGTAGCTGTCACGGACGTCTGAGAGTGCCCGGCCGGCGTCACGATAGCAGACGTTTTCTCGCCGGTAAACGTCTTGGCCCACCTCATCTCGTACCAGGCGCATGACGGCCCGGATCTTTTTGAACCGTTTGCGGGCATCATGGATAGCCGCACCGGGATCACCGCCTCTGTCTTCCAGACTGTGAACGGCGCCGTCGATCTGCTCGTGAAGAATACGCTTTAGGCCTGCGGCGAGAGCTTCGTCGGGGTCCAATTGGTAGCTCATGCTTCCTTCCTCATACGGAGATTCGAACAGCGTGCTTCGGTCCACGCACCTTGTCGGGCGTGTAGCACCTGTCGCCTCCGTGATCGCCCACCCTCTTTCTACCGCAGCCCGCCGTTGCTGGCAACTTCTGTTGGCTCACTCCCCGGTCGCGCGTACTTTACGTTTCGCGACTTACGCACTACAATCCGCGCCATGGAACAGACGGCGACGGTATGGAATGATTTGATCGGGCACGAATGGGCCGTCGAGCTGCTGCGTGGGGCCGTCACTAACGACCGGGTCGGCCATGCTTACCTGTTCACCGGGCCAGAGCAGATCGGGAAGACGGCGCTGGCGCGGACGTTTGCGCAGGCGCTGAATTGTGAGGCGCCGGATCCCGAGGCGCGGCCCTGCGGGCGCTGCCGGGCGTGTACCCTGATCGCCGCCGACCGCCATCCGGACGTGCGCGTCCTACACCCGGAGGTCAGCGGCCGGGGCCAGCTTTCGCTGAAGATCGAGCAGATCCGCGAGCTTCAACGGAACCTCAACCTGGCAGCTTACGAGGCGCGGCGCAAGGCGGCGATTGTGACCAATTTCCAGGCCGCGTCGCAGGGGGCGGCCAACGCATTCTTGAAGACGCTGGAGGAGCCGCCGGGCGACGTGGTGCTGCTGCTGACGGCCGTCGAAGCGGACGCGCTCCTGCCCACCATCACGTCCCGCTGCCGGGTGGTGGCCCTGCGCCCGCTGCCGGCCGAACGCATTGCCGGGGCGCTGGAACAGCGCTGGCACCTGCCGCCGGAAGAGGCGCGCCTGCTCTCCCATCTGGCGGACGGCCGGCTGGGGTGGGCAGTGGACGCGCTGGACGATCCGGACGTGGTCCAGGACCGGGCGCAGAAGGTGGACTCCCTGCGCGAGGCATTGGGCGGCGGCCGGGTGGAACGCTTTGCGCTGGCGGAAAAACTGGCCAAGGATCCGGAAGCGCTGACGTCGATCCTGCAAACGTGGCTGACGTGGTGGCGGGATCTGACGATGCTAGCCTGGGGTGGCCACGAAGGGGCGATCACGAACGTGGACCGGCGTCAGGAGCTGATGAACCTGGCACGCCGCTGGGACAGGGAAGCGGTGGTCACAGCGCTGAAGCAGACGCGGACGGCCTTGTGGCAACTGGAGCACAATGCCAACGTGCGCCTGGTGCTGGAGAACGCGTTTCTCACCTATCCGTATCTGGAGGGGGTTATTCCGGATCGCGGCCCGTGATCTTTTCCCCGCCGCGGGCGGCGACAGCGCGGGTGATTTCGTCGGCCATGTTAACGGCTTCGGCCGCGCTGCGCGGCAGTTCAGAGGCGGTGACCTGGACGGTGCCCTGACGACACGGCACGGCGAGGGGCACACGGTAGCGGTCGCCCTGCTCTTTGACGAGATAGTCGCGCTCCGGCCGCAAGCCGCGCTCCTTCAACGTCGCGTAGAGACGGTCCACGTACTCGCCACCTTCGACGAAAAGGTCGTTGATTTCGGTAGCATCCTGGAAGCGGTCCCAGGTCGTGTGGAGAAAGGTAACGCGTCGCCAGCGTAGGCTGACGATGGGCCGTTCTAGCTGCCGGAGTTGCCCGAGCTGCACCTGATAGTACGGGTCATTTGCCCGAGGATGATCGGGTTCTCCCGGGAAGAGGGCGGCGCGCGTGGTCAGCTCGTGGCCCAGGCGGGGTGCATAGTAATGGATGGCCCATTTCTGCGGCCCGAATTTCTGCCCGAAGTAGAAGGCGAAATATTCAGCGTACAGGCCCTTAGGGGCGTGCTTCTGCGGGATGCGATACCAGCCTTCGCTCTGGATAATGGCGAAGTCGGCCGGATCCGGTACGTAGGCGACTAAAACGCGATCTTCTGGGTACACGATAAGCAAATTGTAAATCAGCCGGGCGTGAAAGCCAACCGCTGAAAAGGCCCGAGAAACGGGAAAAGTACAAGAAGTATGACTAATTGGTTACCTGACAGCCCCTGCGGGGCTGGGATATAATACAGGGGACGTTAAGCAATAACTCGCTTTTCCGGAAACGACTGTGGTGGACGAAACTCGTTAGCGATCAGACGAGGCTTTGTCAGGTCCACTTTCCGGGAAACGACGTGAACCGAAGCCGGAGGAGAGATGTCAGATCCACGTGTGGAAAAATTGGCGCAACTGTTGGTCGATTACTGTGTCAGCGTGCAGCCGGGGGATAACGTTCTCCTCAGCGGCAGCAGCATTGCGCTGCCCTTGCTAACCGAGACGTATCGCGCCATCATTCACGCCGGTGGCCATCCGTTGCTCAACTGGAACGAGGAAGCGTTTACCGAGATCATGCTCAAGGAAGGGAATGACGAGCAGTTAGAACACATTCCTGAGCCGGTGAAGATCGTGTACGAGGCGTACGATTGCCTGATCAGGATCGGGGGCAACCGTAACACACGGGCCTTGAGCGGCGTCGATCCCAGCCGCCAGCAGATCCAGCGGGCGGCCAGCCGCGACTTATTCCAGACGATGATGGAACGCAGCGCGACAGGCGACATGCGTTGGGTCGGGACGCTTTTCCCCACCCACGCCCAGGCTCAAGAAGCCGACATGTCCCTGGACGAGTTTGAGACGTTTGTGTACCGGGCGTGCCACGTGGACAAAGACGATCCGGTAGCCGAGTGGCAGAAGATCTCGAAAAGGCAACAGATTCTGGTTGACTGGCTGGCCGGCAAGAAGGACGTGAAAGTTACCGGTCCCGACGTCGATCTAACCCTCTCTATCGAAGGTCGCACCTTTATTAACTCCGACGGCCGCCACAATATGCCGAGCGGAGAAATTTTCACCGGCCCGGTGGAAGAGTCGGTGAACGGATGGGTGCGCTTCACGTACCCGGCCATCTTCAACGGCCGGGAGGTGGAAGGAATCGTGCTGCACTTTGAGGAGGGAAAAGTCGTCGACGCCAGCGCTGAGAAAAACGAAGCGTTCCTGCTGAACGTATTGGAAACGGACGCCGGCGCCCGCTACCTGGGGGAGTTCGCGGTGGGCACGAACCACGGCATCGACCGTTTTACGAAATCCATCCTCTTTGACGAGAAGATCGGGGGCACCATTCATATGGCCGTGGGCGCCGGTTACCCGGAAACGGGCAGCAAGAATCAATCAGCCGTCCACTGGGACATGATCTGCAACATGCGCGAGGGGGGCGAAATCTGGGTCGACGGCGAACTCTTTTACGAGAGCGGCTCATTTACCTTTCTCGACGGTGAGAATGGAGCGGACGCCGCTCAGCCGCCCACCAACCAAGAATCGGCAGCGACGGCGAGCGCTCCTCAGTAAGCCGATGCCTGAATTGCCAGAAGTCGAAACAACCGTGCGCGCGTTGCGCGTTCCCCTTGTCGGAGAGACGATTACGGGGGTGCGCAACAGTTGGCCGCGCCACATCGCTACTCCCTCGCCGGAAGCCCTGCGGGAGCGAATCGCCGGCCGGCGCATTGAAGCCATTGACCGCCGGGGGAAGTATCTGGTTTTCACGCTCACGGGCGGCGAAACGTTGATCATCCATCTGCGAATGACCGGCCATCTCTCGGTAGTGGAAGCCGACGCGCCGGTCGCCCCCCACACACACACGACATTCACACTGGCCAACGGAAAAGAGATGCGCTTCCGCAACCCGCGCAAGTTCGGCCGCGTCTACCTGGTGCGGGATCCCGAGGACGTCCTGGGTAAGCTGGGCCCGGAGCCGCTCGACCCGGATTTCACGCCGGAGCGGTTGAAAGAGCAACTGGAACGGCGGACGAAGCAACTGAAAGCGTTGCTGCTCGACCAGACGTTCATCGCCGGCGTAGGCAACATTTACGCCGACGAAGCGCTATTTTATGCAGGCCTGCACCCTCAGCGGGGCGCACATTCGCTGCGAGACGGCGAAATCAAAGACCTGCACGCCGCCCTGCAAAAAGTGCTACGGATGGGCATTGAGCGAAAAGGAGCAAGCATTGACCGTTACGTGAAACCTGACGGTTCTCGCGGTACAATGCAAGATGTCGTTGCCGTGTACAAGCGGACGGGAGAAGCATGTGTCCGCTGTGGCACGACGATCGAACGCATCGTGGTAGCCGGCCGCAGCACCCACTTTTGCCCGGCCTGCCAACCGCTGGAGACAGAAGCTTAAGAGATCGGTTAAACGAGACCTCTACCGAGGTAGCGAGGGAATTAGAATGCGCAACGAGATCGAGGTGATGCGAGTGATAAGGGTGCCGCCGATGGGCAAGCTGGTGATCGAAGCCGGTGGCCAAAGGCTGGAAAAGCTGCAGGAGGTCCAGTCGGACAAGGTAAGGCAGCGCGTGCTGGCGGCTATTGGCGAGTTGATCACTTTTGCCGGCGGCTACCGGGCGCTAGAGAACGCAGGCCTGGCGCCGCCGTTGGAGCCGCCGCGCGGCCGGGCAGCGCGGGAAGCGGAGGAGGAACCACTAACGCCCGCGCAGGAAGCGTTCCTGGCCTCACTGGAAGGACAATTGCGGGGGACGGCCGAGGGCGAACCGGAACCCACAACAGCGCAGCTCGAGCCGGAGTTGCCGCCGCTGGTGCCCGAAACGACAGAACCCGTAGAACCGGCAGGCAAAACGGCAGAGCCCGTCGGCGAAGCACCAGAGTCGACCGGCGAGACAACTGAGACCTCATCCAGCGTCAACCTGGTGGCGGAGATCGACGAAATTTTACAGAAGTACGTAGGAGCCACGCCGGCGTTGGCCGGCCGTTCGATTCACCTGCGGCAGGTCCCGGCGGGGGAGTTGGAGATCCTGGTCGATGGGAAATCCCACCGCCACCCGAAAGAGATCGAGGACAAAGCTGTACGGCTGGTGATCAAGAAGGCGTTAAAGGAGTGGGAGAGCCGCTAAAGATCCGGGGGCCAAAGTTGCCGGAAGCGACGCACGAGATCCCGGCGTTTCTCTTCAGATAAAAAGGCGGCCTCGGCCGCGTTTAAGTTCATCTGGCGTAAATCATCATTTCTCAACCCCAACAACCGCACACTTGCCTCGTACTCCTGTGTCAGGGAGGAATCACTAACAGCGGGATCGTCTGTGTTGAGTGTGGCCCGCACGCCGGCGGCGAGCAGTTGGCTCAGCGGATGGTCGCGCAAATCGTAGACGACGCCACTCTGCAGATTGCTTATCAGGCACACTTCTAACGTCACGCCGCGCTCGCGCACGATCTGGAGGACGTCCTCGCTTTCGACAGCGCGTACGCCATGTCCTATACGGGCAGCGCCCAGTTTCTCGACGGCCGTGCGTACAGTTTCAGGCCCGGACCACTCGCCGGCGTGCACGGTGATGCCCATGCCGATGCGCCGGGCTTCCTGGAAGAGATCGCCGAAATCTTCGGCCGGGTGGTTGAGTTCATCTCCGGCGAGGTCGAGACCGACGATGCGGCTGGCGCCGTTATGGGAGGTGAAGTGATCGAAGGCAATTTCGGCCACCTGCCGGCCGATGGCAACGGGCTCGTGACGGACCAGGGATACCACGAGACCGACGTCGATGGCTGCCTCCTCACTGGCCTGCCTGGTACCCGCGATGACCCACTCCATGACTTCATCCAGTGGAAAATCCACCTGGCTGGCCAGGGCCTGTGGGCTGAAGCGAAGCTCCAGATAGCAGACGTTGTCCCGCGCAGCGTCTACCACAGCCTCATACGCCAGGCGGCCGATCACTTCCGGAGCACAGTAGAAGCGGCGTAAGACAGCAAATTTGCTGAGAAAATTGGAGGGGGTCGGATCATCATCCAACATTTGTACGTGGGGCCGTAGGACGTCAGGCTCGGCCGGGACGTCCAGATCGTATTTGCGGGCGATTTCTACCAGCGTTTCGAGGCGGAGCGAACCTTCCAGATGGCGGTGCAGGTCAATCTTGGGCAGAGTTTTCAAAACGGCCGCCGAGAGGGGGCCAGCGCGGGCGGACGAGGAGAAAGATGGTAACGGCGTCTCTTGGGCCATGTGATTGCCTGTTTCTGCCGGTGTCGACTGCCCGCCCTGGCTCCGGCGCTACGACGAGCCCGAGCAAACGCGGCCAGCGGCCCGGCGCTTATTGCATGCTACGGATCGTCTCTTGTCCTTGTTCCTTAGGCAGGGTGAAATAGAAGGAACTCCCCCGATTGAGTTCGCTCCGCACCCAGATGTCGCCATGGTGAGCGTCCATAATCCTTTTTACGATTGCGAGACCGATACCCGCTCCTCCAAAACGGCGGCGCGACGAACCGTCAACCTGGTAAAAGCGGTCAAAGATACGGGCAGCCTTGTCAGAAGGGAGTCCAATTCCCTCGTCGGCGACGACCACGAGGACGTCGTCGCGGCGCTCGACCATTCGCAAGGTGATGGTACCGCCGTCTGGGCTGAACTTGATTGCGTTACCAATCAGATTATCGAGCACCTGATTGATGCGCCCCTTATCTCCGACGACGATTCCGTCAGAAGGGGGTGGATCGAAGACAAGGTCGAGGCCGTGCTGGTTGGCGCTCATCCGGTGACAATCAACGGCCGTGTACAGCAGGCGCGCCATGGAGAAAGGCTCGTACACCAGGTTCTGTTCGTTAATACGCTGGAGGGCCATGATATCCTGGACGAGGCGCGTCACCTCATCGGTCTTGTCTGAGATTATCTGGAGGGCCTGCTGCTGTTCGGCGGTGACGATGCCCATCTCACCATCGAGGAGAAGGTCAATGTAGCCACGGATGAAGGTCAGCGGCGTACGCAATTCGTGAGAGACGTTCTGCACCAACTCGTCCTTAAGGCGATCGCTCTCTTTCAGCTCCCGATAGGCAACGGCCAGTTCGGCCGCTCGCTCTTCCACAGCTTCAAAAAGGCGCGCGTTGGCGATGGCCACGCTCACCTGAGCGCCGGCAATCGTCATCAACTGCACGTCTGATTCGGTAAAGGCGTTGGGCTGATCACTGTCGACGGAGAGGGTGCCGATGACTTCGTTACGCGCGACCAACGGGACGACCAACAGAGAGCGGAGAATGGGATCGAAAAAGAGAAAATCGGGGTCGTCGCTGGTGTCGCGGACGTAAATCATGCGCTGCTCTTTGACAGCACGGCCGGAAACGCCTTCACCTAGTTTCATGCGCACGCGATGGTATTCAGGCTTAATACCGGCGGCCGCCTCGACCACAAGCTCCTCACCGTCATCGGAGAGAAGGGAGATGGTGCTGGCCCGAGCGTCGAGCAGCTTCTGGAGCCGTTGCACCGTTGTCTGCATGACCATCTCCACTTTCAGGTTGCCGGTGACCTGTTTGGCCATATCGACCAGAGCGGACATGCTCCGCAAGCGCTGCTGGGCTTCGGCGAAGAGCCGTGCGTTTTCGACGGCGACAGACGCCTGGTCGGCCAGAAGGTTCATGAGCAGCAACTCATCCGGGGTGAAGGTGTGGGGCTCCAGATAGGTAACGGTAAAGGCCCCAATGACGCGGTCGCCATGCTTTAGTGGGAAGCCGGCAATGGCGCAGACGCCCCAGTTAGAGGATTCCGGCCCCTGATAAAGCGCGTGTTCTGGTGCGTCGTCGACGATAATGGCTTCGCCACCGTGGACAACGCGGGCGGTCAGGCCATCGGAGCGGGGGGCGGCGACGGCCGGCGTGCGGCGGCCGTCGCGCCACAGGGCGGAGCAAAAGGTGAATTCGTCCTGGTCGTCATCGTAGAGATAGATGTGCAGGTTGTTGGCGCCGATAAGCTGGAGTGCGGACTCGGTAATGTTTTCCAGGACGACCTCCAGCTCCAGCGGGGTATTGAGTTGCAGAACGATCTGGTGGAAGGTGGACAACTCTTCGACGCGCCGCCGAACCTGCGAGTAAAGGCGAGCGTGCTCCAGAGCAACGGCGACCTGGGCTGCAAGATTGCGCGTCAGGCGTAATTCGCGCTCTGTAAAGGGGCGATCGGTTCCCGCCTGGCCCAGAGCGAGAAGGCCCAGCGTCTGTTCGCGTCGCACGAGGGGAACCAGGAGCAGGATGTCCAGGCCGGCAACGTCGAGCAGTGCACGGACCTCGTCGGAGGCGACGGTATCCCGGTGCAAATGACCAACGTCCTGAGTGTCGAGGACGCGCCGGACGACAGGATTGTCTTCAAGGTCGCCAAGGCTGCCCAGACCAACGGTAGTCGGATCGTCATCCTCACCATCAGACGCCAACTGGTGCTGATGGGCGGCCGTTTGCAACGCTTGCTGATTCTCGCTCCAGACAAAAATGGTGCAACTATCGACGTCAAGGGCGCGCACCATCTCCCCGACGACGGTGCGCAGGAGGGTTTCCTCATCCAGGTTGGCGTTAATGGCATTGCTGGCTTCGTAGAGGGTGGATAACTCGTCAAGCTGGTCCTGGACCTCCTCATGCAGGCGGGCGTTTTGCACGGCGAGAGAGGCATGGGAGACGAGGGCGGAAACCAACCAGGCCTCGCGCTGTCCATAAGCACCCGGCCGCTCATCCTCCAGAATCAGGACACCGGTCACAGCGTCGCCGGCGAGCATGGGCACGCCCAGGCGGGAACCGACGCCCTCGTCCTGGATGCCGTCCGCCCATTGAGGGTCGTCGCGCACGTCGTCGACCAGAATGGCCTCTTTGGAACGTATTATCCTGGTAACAAAACGGCCGCCGAGCAAGGTTTCGGCGTCGCCGCCGGAGACGACGGTCGCCGGCTCACCGTCTTCATCGACACGATGGGCGAAGGTGACGACGTCTTCGTCCTCGATGAGGGTCACGATGGCGCTGTCGTAACCAACCATATCTTCCAACGAGACGAGCAAGAAGTCGAGAATGGCCTCCCGATCGAGAGAGGTCCCCATGGAAGCAATGGCCTGGCGCAGAGAGGCAGCAGTGAGATATTCGCGGGCAATCTTATCGACCAACCCCTGAGTGGTCGAGTAGAGGCGGGCATTGCGGACGATGACGGCCACCTGGTCCGCTATCGACGTCAGGAGACGGTAGTCGTCGTCGGTAAAGACGTGCGGCCGGTGGCTTTGGACGGAAAAGGCACCGACGACTTCATCCCCAATGCGGAGAGGGTAGCAGAAAACAGAGTGGGGGACGGCATCTTTGAGTTCGACGCCGGCCATCGGGCGTTCATCCTGATGCCAGTCGCCGGTGATAAAGGGGCGATTGTGACGGACGACCCAGGCAAAGAGGCTGTCCTGATCATGGACGGAGACCGGTTCAACGGCCAACGGCTCGCCTTCGTCGACGGCGTAGGGAAAGGTCAATAACTCTTCCTCCACCTCGTAGAGGGCAACCAGAAAGGCGCGCACGTCGAAAGCCTGCTCGATCTGAGCGTGAATCTCGGCAAGGGTAGGATGGAGTGGTTTCAGGTTGCGCGCCGACTCGGTCATGGCATGGACCATCTCCATTTCGGTGGTCCGCTGCCGGGCTTCGCCGACGAGGCGTTCGGTGCGAAGGGCGATGGCGATGGTTGCTGCCAGAAGCTCCAGAGACAGGACGTCCTGGCCGGAGAGGGCATTGTAACCGCGGCCGTCCGCGTGGAGAAGGCCAACGGGCGATTCTTCTACACGGAGGGGAATCACGGCCCGGGTAAGAGGTGAGGTAGGCGCTTCGCCAACCGGCACACGGCGACCAGCCTCGTCCAGGAGCAGGGTTTCTCCCCGGTGGAGGGCTTCTATGCAGTCGGCCTGCTCGTTTTCCCCCTCTTCGCGGCGTTCGGCGGGCGGCCCATCCAGACGGCCGAGACGCGTAGCGCGTTGCTCCCACTCCTCTTCGTTTTCGGCCAGGAAGATGTCGGCAGAAAGCTCCGGAAAGGCGTCGGGGAGTCTAGACTCCAACAGCGAAAGGATGGCGTCGAGGTCATGGGCGTGAGCGATAGCCTGCCGGAGTTCGTGGAAGAGGGTGAGAGCGCTGTGGGAACGAACCGGCCGCGAAAGGGCGGGCGCCTGCCGCAGCAGGGAAGCAACCAGTTCGGCCAGGGCGAGTTCATCTTCGGTAAAGGGATCGCCTCGCCTCAGGCTCAGATGCAGGTCGGGACGCAGCGGGAGCGAAATCTGCACGCCGGGAGCGGACGGCGACCCGTGGTCTACGTCAGGCTCGTGAAAGTAGGCAGAGGCCTTTTGAAGATGCAATTCGACGAAATCGGAAACGAGGCGAAAGACGGCCGCCTGCGACGACGCAGCGTCAAGCGCCTCCTGGAAGGCGTGTAAGGCGCGTAATTTTGAGCTGGCTGTCGCTAACTGTACATCCGGCATCTGACCGGCATCTCCGTCGCGCCGGGACCCCTGGCACCAGCGACTGCCCAAGCGCGATCTCCCGTCCTGGCCTGGTAGCGGGCGCCAAAAAACCCGCTATGAACGGAGGCACTAACGTACGTGCCACAACGTATTGTGGGCGAGCGTTCAGCGACGTGATCCGGCGCGACTCCGATTGCGGCGGGCGCGCTGTCGCCTGGGATGCCCATGGCAATGCTTATACTTTTTCCCGCTACCGCAGGGGCAGGGATCGTTGCGCCCCACTTTGGCCACGTCCCGGCGCACTTCGTATCCTTTGCCCTGATCTCGCTGTTTGATCTGGTAGCCGGCATCGATCATCCGCTCCTCGTACGCTTCGATAGCTTCCTGGCGCTGGATAAATTCCTGGCGCCGGGGGAGTTCGCGGAAGAAGGAATCGACGACGGCCTCGTCAATGTTGCGGCGCATGTCGGCAAACATTTGATAGGAACGGCGCTTATATTCGACCTTAGGATCGCGCTGAGCGAAGGCTTCCAGGTTGACCTCGCGGCGGAGGTCGTCCATAGCAGTCAGGTAGTCGCGCCACTCAGTGTCGATCTTGCTGACGAGCAACATCTTCTGGAATTCCTGGTATTGTTCTTCGCCGATTTTTTCACGCCACCGTTCCTGCTCGGTTTGTACGCGATCCTGCAGGGCCTGGAAGAGACGTTCGGCGTCCAGAGCCTGAAGGCTATCGATGAGAAGGCGACGCAACGTTTCGTCGACCTCCTCGCGGAAGCGCTCTTGTTGCTTGTCCAGCTCGCTCCGCGACACACCTTCGACGGCAAAGTGATCGAAGGCTTCGTTGAGATCGGAAGAAGCCTCTTTCCAGATAGCTTCGCGCTCATCGTCTTCCACGTAATCGGCGAGGAAGCTTTCGAAGAGGGACTTGACCTCTTCGATAAAGTCGCGGCGGACGTTTTCGCGGGTTTGCAGGTGGCCGGAGCGACGCCCTTTCATGTAGGCGGCGAGATTGGGCACGGCCGGCACCAACGGTATGAAGCGGCGCGTGGCCTGCAAGAGCTGGTAGAGATTTTCGCCGCGCTCGACGTTCTCATGGGCCAGGCGCAGAAGGCGTTCAGAGAGTTCGCGGCCGGAGAGGTGGGACAGTTCGGCGGGATCGAGTTCGGTAACGCCGGGCAGCAGTCCGCGCAGGCGGAGCAAGACACCCTTGACATTAATTGTGTCGGTGGCGTCAGTGCTGAAATCGGCGATGGCGCGGTCGATCTCGCCCTGAACGTATCCAGGGTAGTCCTCGATGTAATTGTGGACGAGCTCGCGGAGAGAGGTTGCGAAGGCATCGTCAATTTTCTCGTCGAGGTCGAGTTCGTCACCCATCAAAATGGCGCGGCGCTCGGCGTAGATCGCTTCGCGCTGTTTGCTCATGACGTCGTCGTATTCGACGATATTTTTGCGGATGTCGAAGTTATATCCCTCGATACGCTCCTGGGCGCTTTCAATGATGCGGTCCACAATGCCCATCTCCAGAGGAACGTCTTCTTCTTCGATGTCGCTGAGCGAATCCATGAAGCGGCGCAGACGCTCACCGCCGAAACGGCGCATCAGTTCGTCATCCAGAGACAGGAAGAAACGGGAGGAACCGGGATCACCCTGGCGCGCCGCACGGCCGCGCAACTGGTTGTCGATACGACGTGACTCGTGTCGCTCGGAACCGATGACGTGCAGACCGCCCAGCTTCCAGACTTCTCGTCGCTCTTCTTTGGTCTCCTTTCGCAGCTCTTTTAGGCGACGGATAAGGTCAGGTTCCAGACCGGGGATGTTATCGACAATCTTCTGCGCTTCGTCATCGTCTCCGCCGAGCACGGCGCGGATAAGGGCCGAGCGGCCGTCGTAGTTGTGTTCGAACCGTTTCTTGGCCAGGAAGCCGGCGGCGTCGCGGGGGTTGCGCTTGCTTACGCGGTACTGTCGGTACTCTTCCCGACGACGAGCGATCTCGTCTACAAGGGCGATGTCAACGCCCATTTCCTCGGCAGACGAGCGCGCTTCAGCAAGATTGCCGCGACTAACAAGGCGGACAATGAACTCGGCGTCGTTGTAGTCAACGCCATAAGGCTCCTGAAGCGTACGCGCGAGATAGCTTGCTTCGCCATATTCATCGATGCCTTCGAGGGCAGCGTCAAACTCTCGCTGGGTCTCCAGCAAGGCATCGACCAGATCTTCAGTTAATTCGGAGCGCTGCCGGACGTAGTTGTAGGCCTCTTCTTCGCCGCTCTGGACCAAGCGCTCGGCCAGGCGCGTGAGGTCGTCCTGGTCAAACAGCTCGTCTTCAAGTATCTCGGCAGCCAGCCCTTCAGGATTACCACCCAGCAGGATGTCGGTACCGCGGCCGGCCATGTTGGTGGAGATGGTAACGGAGCCTTTGCGGCCGGCCTGGGCAACGACGAGGGCCTCGGAATCGTGCTGCTTGGCGTTGAGCACGTAATGGTCGATGTCCTCTCTGTTGAGCATCTTATGGATGTTCTCAGAGTGCTCCACGGACGTGGTGCCGACGAGGACGGGACGGCCGGTGTCGTGCACGCGCTTGATTTCGCGAACGATGGCTTTGTCCTTCGCTTCCTCATTGGCGTAAACTTGATCCTGGTAGTCGAGGCGCTTGAAGAAGACGGGCTGTTCAGGTTCCTCAGGCTGGGCGTAATAGGTTTGCCGGGCGCCGTTAACCTTTTCCTCCATCTCTTCGAGCCCCATCTCGCCGGAGTCGACGATGTATTGGACGTTGGTGGGCAGGGGGACGACCTCCAGATCGTAAACTTCGTCGAACTCTTCGGCGTCGGTGACAGCCGTGCCGGTCATACCGGCCAATTTGTCGTAGAGGCGGAAGTAGTTCTGGATGGTGATGGTGGCAACGGTGGTCGTCTCGCGCTTGATGCGCACGCCTTCCTTAGCCTCGATGGCCTCATGGAGGCCGTCGGAATAGCGGCGGCCGGGCATAAGACGGCCGGTGGAGCTATCGACGATAATGACTTGCCCATCCTGGACGACGTATTCGTGATCCCGCTTGAAGAGATACTCGGCCTTGAGGGCGTTATCAAGGTAGTAAGTAAGATGATAAAAGCGAGGTTCGTAAAGGCTGTCGCCGGCTTCTACGTTAATCTCGGGAATCCGATCCTCAATCTCGGCGATGCCCATTTCGGTGAGGCTGATGGAGCGGCTTTTTTCGTCAATGTCGTAGTGTCCGTTGGGCTCTTCTTCCTCTTCGGCCGTGTTGCGCCGTAGCCCGCGGACGTATTGGGAAAAGCGGGCATAATCTTTGCCGCTCTGGTCGGCGGGACCGGAAATGATAAGGGGCGTGCGAGCTTCGTCGATGAGGACGTTGTCGACCTCGTCGATGATGGCGTAGTTGAGGGTCTCGGGTTGCACAAGATCTTCTTTACTTTTCGCCATGTTGTCCCGCAGGTAGTCGAACCCAAATTCGCTACTGGTGCCGTAGGTGATGTCGGCGCGATAAGCCTCACGCCGTTCACACGGCCGCCAGTGAACGAGGCGCTCGTCTTCCAGCTCGGCCGTGGGGTCCAGGTAATTGGGGTCGTAGAGGGCAGAGAAGCGTTGAGGGCCAATGCAGCCAACGGAGAGGCCGAGCGCGTGGAAAACCTTGCCCATCCAGCCGCCGTCACGCTTGGCCAAGTATTCGTTGACGGTGACGAGGTGGGCGCCTTTGCCGGTGAGAGCGTTGAGGTAGAGGGGGAGCGTGGCGACGAGGGTCTTACCTTCACCGGTGCGCATCTCGACGACGTTGCCGCGATGGAGCAAAATGCCGCCCATGATCTGAACGTCATAGTGCCGCAGACCGATGGTACGCTCGGCCGCTTCGCGAACGAGGGCAAAGGCCTCGGGCAGGAGCTCTTCGAGGGTCTCCCCGGCCTCATAGCGAGACTTGAGTTCGACAGAACGCTCTCTCAGCTCATCATCGTCGTAGCCGGCGAATTGCTTGCCCAGCTCGCCGATCCCCTCGACGTCAGGCTGCAAGCTTTCGAGTAGCTTTTGGTTGGGATCGCCAACTATCTTATGGAGTATTTTCTTTAGCATATAATAAGGTGGGCAAATGGCCCGATTAGTTGAATTAAACCTTGTCTTACTTGTCGCCGACACGCTTGTTGCAGGCAACCTTAATAAGCTGCTCTACGAGTGCGACGCCTTGATCACTCCTTCAGATTACGGGATTCGGCTGGTTTCTGCAATAAGAAAGCTGTAAAAACAGTACTACTTTCCCGAAATATTAATCGGTTTAGCCGGCTTTATTCGTTGAAGAGTTCGCCGACGCTGCGACCTTCATGCGAGCGAACAATGACTTCACCCAACAGCTCGGCGACGGTGAGAACGGTAATGTTGGGCAGCATTTTTTCCTCGGGGATGGGAATGGTGTCGGTGGTAACGATCTCCTTGACGGAGAGGGATGCCAATCGCTCGATGGCCGGTTCAGAGAGCACGGCGTGGGTGAAGGCGACGTAGACGTCCTGGGCACCGTGGTCGCGGACAACCTGGACCGCCTGCTGGATAGAGCCGCCGGTATCGACCAGGTCGTCGACGACGATGACATTTTTGTCCTCCACGTCGCCGATTAGGGTCAGGGCCTGGCGGCGGAGATCGTTGCCCAGGCGCCGTTTTTCGACGAAGGCGAGGGGGAGGCCAAGGTCGTCAGCATAGCGGCGGCCGCCTTTGGCAAAGCCGAGGTCGGGGGTAACGATGATCGCGTCGCCGAGTTCTTTCTGCTTGAAGAAATCGACGAGAATGTAACGGGCGGTAAGCACGTCGCCGGGGATTTTGTAGAAGCCTTGAATCTGACCGGCGTGCAGGTCTAGGGTCATCCAACGGTCGGCGCCGGCGACCTCGATCATGTCGGCGAGCAAACGAGCGGTGATGGGCGTTCGCGGCTGGGTCTTCTGGTCGCTCTG